>CANHJJ010000068.1 GCA_947460565.1 Bacteroidota bacterium | reverse complement strand
TGAATTTGCTAAAAAACTATGTAAACAAACTTCTTCTCAAAGCATTGCCTTGACCAAGCAAATGATTGCTGAGGTGCAAAATCTATCCATGGATGAAGCCTTACAATATGCTGCCAAGATGAACATGAAAGCTCGCAAAAGCGATGATTGCAAAAAAGGAATTAATGCATTTTTAAACAAAGAAAAATTAAGTTGGTAATACACATGAACTACAAATTATTCATACTACTATGTTGCATAAGCATGCAAACTTGGGCGCAAAACAAATTAACAGAAGGCAAAGTGTTTTACGACATCACTTATCCTGACCTGACAGGTGAGGCCAAAAGATTTGAAGCCATGTTGCCAAAAGACGCCACCGTATATTTCAAAAATGGAAAAAGCAGAGTAGAAATGCCTAATGCAGCCGGAAAAATAACTACCATTGCCGATAGCAGCATGAATGATGTGATTATCTTAATGAATTTACAAGGCAAAAAATTTGCCATGAAGAAAACCGCTGAAGACATCAAAAAAGCCCAAGTTGATTTGGCAGGTGTGGGTAATGCACCGGATATAAGCGTTACCAAAAGTGAGGAAAGTAAACTCATTGCTGGTTATGCTTGTAAAAAGGCCTCCATCCATTTAAAATATGGCGAAACCACTATAAACAATGTATGCTGGTATACAGATAAACTTCCTAAAATTATGAATGGTACAGATACAAATTATGACGCCATTGAAGGATTTATGATGGAATATACCATAACGCAAGATGGTATTAAAAAGACCTTAAAAGTAAGACAAGTTTTTGACGAAAAAGTAGGTGATGTTTTGTTTCAAATTCCAGCCTCTTACCGTTTTATTAAAAGTGATGAAGAGTTGGTAGAAATTATGAATGCTGAGATGGGGAAGTAGATTTATTCTAGCTCATTTTTATTAAGCCATATACCAATTGGGGAATATCGCGATCTCACCTTCGCAATTGTTAAGCAAAGTATCAATTATAAAGTAAATAATAAATTTTAAACTTTTTTTCAGCCCTTGTGGCAATTTTAGGTGTTATAGCGTCAGCATCAAAAAAGACAAAAAAGAAATGTATTTTATTGTTAGTGAGACACAACAACGACTGCAAGTCAAGCTATTAATTTATCAGTGTAATTTGTAAATTCGGTGGCTAATCAAAAACCAATCGACCTGCTTATTTTTTATCAATATGTTTCATAAAATAATGAAATGCCTTTGCCAAGAGGATAATTTCGCTAAAGATTTTAAATCCAACTTTCATGTCGCCATGGTCTAATAAATTTGATATTTCTAAATGGGTTCTAGTATTGTCGTTAATCAAAGCATGCAGCAATATAGATTCAGAGGAAGGAATTACATTGTCTTCTTTTCCATGAATTATACTTACTGGACAAGTAATTTTATTAGCATGTTTAGATAAATCAAGTCGGTTTTTCCAAAGGGAAAAATCGGGGATTTTAGTCCAAGCACGCATAATGACATCTCTTCTTAATTCTTTATCATGTCTAAGCTTATTGTACAAATCAAGGGTTTCTTCATCTGCTTGCGCAAGCAGGCTTGGCAGCATTGGCACTTGTCTTTTCAAACCATTGTCTTCAAGGGCGGTTTGAATGATTTCTTCTAATTTAGGATGATGGCCAACTTCATATTTTAGAAAATTCTTCATGAGAATATGCATCCCATAATCATCTACATTCTTGTCGTTGGTTAAGGCAAATTGAATGGTGGTTTCAAAATCACAAAAACTGCCTATCAAACACAAAGAAGATACGCTGTTTGTTGGCATTTCGGCAATGGCCAATGCGGCAATGCCAGCGGTAAAAGAAGGGGCAAATACGGCAGGACAAAATTTGTGTGGGTTCAAAAACTCATCAGCTTCAATTCGGGTAATAAATTCCTTCACTTCATCAATACATGAGGGATGAATTAGTAAAGCATCTATTTTATGAAACTTCGGAGTTATTACACGGTAGCCTAATTTGGCAAAGGCATTGTTTACTACTGCTATACGTTTATCTTCATATCCACTCATAGAAAAACCAGAAAGGGATAGAATTAGACCTTTTTCTTTTTGAGAAGGCCTATATAAAAGCAAAGGTGTTTTACCACTTGAAAGTTTTAGTTCATACTCTTCTCCTTTACTCTCATTTTTGAGCAAAGAAGAATATATGATAAAGCGGAGTCCTGCCAGAAAGGATATCAAAGTATAATTGCTTTTAAAGGTGAAATTAGATAGAAGCCAAATTGCATACCTATACCGCTTACATTCATTAACTTTTATTTTTCAGATTAAAGCACAATGATAGGATTTTATTTCTTTCTCCAAAGTTTATCAATCAAAGTTAACAATCGCATAATAAAGGTAAGGGTTTAGCAGTGCTTTGTAATAAGTACTCTATAATTTGTGCTTGGCAGACTGTTGAAGGTTGTCAGTTCGAGCGGAGTCGAGAACTGGCTTATGATTAGAGTCTGTCTATTTTTCGACTCCGCTCAAAATGACAGACTCTACATTCCGTTGGTGTTTTAGCGTAGCGTGAATAACAAAGAAAAAGCATTGTCGGTTCGAGCGGAGCCGAGAACTGGCTTTTGATTAGAGTCCGTCTATTTTTCGACTCCGCTCAAAATGACAGACTCTACATTCCGTTGGTGTTTTAGCGTAGCGTGAATAACAAAGAAAAAGCAATGTCAGTTCGAGCGGAGTCGAGAATTGGCTTATGATTAGAGTCCGTCTATTTTTCGACTCCGCTCAAAATGACAGGCTCTACATTCCGTTGGTGTTTTAGCGTAGCGTGAATAACAAAGAAAAAGCTTTGTGGGTTCGAGCAGAGTCGAGAACTGGCTTATGACTAGAGTCTGTCTATTTTTCGACTCCGCTCAAAATGACAGGCTCTGTTTGAAATGAAGGGAACAACAAATTTATACTACCCTTGCTATCAAATCGACTTGGCAGTTTTTAAAAGCATCGGGGCTAATACTAGCATCAAGCCATAATTTTTCGTTATTAGGTGTAAGAATAAGGGGCATTCGTTTTTTGGTATTGTGTATTTCAGCCATGAGCTCGTTGGCTTCAGTGGTTACCATGGCGTATGTAAGCATTATTTCTCCTGTTTCTTTATCGGTCCACTCACTGTATATGCCTCCAATAGCATAAGGTTCATCATTGGGCATGCTAATCAGGTATTGCTGTTTTTCTTTACCTTTGGGATCAAGCCATTTCCATTCATAAAAACCATCTACCAAAATTAAACAACGATTTTTTACAGCATCTCTAAATGAAGGAAGTTCTTTAAGTGTTTCAATTCTGGCATTCAAGGTATGCTTGCGATTGTTTTTGTCCATAGACCAAAAGGGAATAAGTCCCCAATGATACAATTGAATTTGATCAGTTTGTTTATTGCCTATCACAGGTGTTTGGGGATGTGTGTACCCATTATAATGGTCGCTACTTGTAAAATTACTATAGGCTACCTTAGAAGCAAATCTTTCTTCAAGTGGTTTTATATCTTTACTTTGTTTGGTATGGTAACACATAAGTTAAGCCTGTACAAGGAAATATTAATAAGTATGGTTTAAATGCAAGGTTTAGTTTTTTTTAATGAATTCCTATTTGCATCTTGTTGGTTTTTTACCATCGTCACCAAGAAGTTAAATAAAACTTTACTTACGTATCAATATTTTCTTTACCAAATGAAGGGCATTCATTTCAAAATGGCAAAAGTATAAACCTTCAGAAATATTAAGTCGTGATACTTGTATCGTGTTATAACCTGCCTTTACTGAAACTTGTTCTATATCTCTAATTATCCTACCATTAACATCTGTAATATACACATCAGCTATGTTGCTTGCATTTGAAAGCAATTGAATAGTAAAAACATCAGAAGCAGGATTTGGAAAGATATCGAATAATTGGTTATTTATTATTTCGCTCTGGCCTGTCTTATAAAACGAATCAACCATAATAAACAAATTGAATGTATCCGAATATTTAATAAAACTGCCCGTTTGTGCTTTCACAAACCATTTAATCGTCAATGAATCTCCAGTCTTAGCTGATAATGAATCTGCAAGCACTTTACCATTGATGTAGACAAAAGTATCCATGCCATTGTTTGCAGAGCTTACTGAGTATTTAACTGTAAGTGGTTTATTATTCGAACCAAATAAAACTGTATATTTGGTATTGCTTGCATTAGCAAGAGAATTAGAAGTATTCCAATCTAATTTAAAAGTACTACTCGGACTTCCGAACAGTTTCAAAGTATCGTTATTAGCCAAAGAATTGAGGGTAAAAGCAGACAAGCTATCTTGCATTTCAATCACATCACTAGCCACCCTGGGAATGATTTGATACCCATTAAATGCATAAGGAACACTTGCAGATGTACTTGTTTGAGAACCTATTCCAATAATTGAAAAATAAGTGGTAAGTGGCAATGGACTTCCACTTAGGGTGTTTGTAGATGCCAGTCTAACAATGATGGTATCTATACCGTTATCTTTTATCAGAGAGACAGTGTTGGTACCATTGTTTCTTACTGCTGGCCAAACATTTCCTGTTGGTAGGGTTAAAAATTTCACATTATCAATGCGTATCAATTTATTTTCAGTCTGCTCAGAAAGCATATTATATACCAAAGGATTATTAATAACCTTGTTGCTATCTATTCTAATAATGGTATCTAAATTAGCTATACTTACCAAGCCAGAACTAGAACCTATTGTACCTTGCACTTCAACACTATCACCTTCTTTTACCGAGTAAGAAAATGTTTTGTTTGCTTGTAAAACATTTATTCCACCCGTAGCATCCTTTAATAAAAACTGAACACCTCCTTGGTTAGTCCTTCTTTGGTTAAATCCATAAACAATGCCTCGCAACGTAGCTCTTACTGCTAACGAATCTGCATCACCTGTATTTAAATTGCTTTTGTTAAGATCTCCTATGTTTTTTAAAGCAGCTGCACCAAGGGTGAAACCACTAGAAGCTTGTGAAGGAGAATATGTTGAATCAGCATCTCTAACTACATACACCAATACATGATAGCTAGTATTTAATGTCAAACCTGAAATATTCACAAAATTGGTATCCCCTTTATAAATGCATTTGGCTAGTGAATCATTTTGGTATTTGGTACTAATGGCACTTACGAAATTAGGATTTGCCGTATAAAAAGAAACTGCTCTGCTTGGCACTCCTACATTTAAAATTGAACCTTGTTTTAAAAACACCAAGGTGCTGTGTGTTGAATTATTATATCCGCTTTGTTTCAACCAATCTATTTTTGCCGTTGTTTGACTTTGCCCTATAAAAGTAATATTGCTTACATTATTGGGAGGTACTTGACGACTTGATCCAAAGCCAGATACAGGTATTGAGTACAAATTATCTGAATCTCTGACAATATAAACCATCACATAATAAAGGGTGGCAGTTGACAAATTTGAAATCGTAACATGGTTCGAATCGCCCTTGTAAACAGAATATGCGTTAGAATCAAATTGATATTTACTACCCAATGCAAATACAGAATCAGCATTATAATTGCTTGTAATTTGTGTCGGTAGGTTTGAAATATTAAGATTACTTAAGGCCTTAACAAAAACCAAACTGGTCATATCTGCGCTATTGTATGTTTGAGGTTTTGTCCAAGTAATTCTTGCTGTAGAAGTGCTCAAGCCAGAAAAAACGATATTACTAACTGAAGTCACAGCTGTTTGTAAATTTGCATTACCCAATGTAGGCAAGGAATAGGCTGAATCAGCATCTCGAATCACATAAATTAGAAAATAATAATTTGCACCAGCTTGTAGAGAAGATATATTTACAAAATTGGTATCTCCTTTATACATGCACTTTGCATTGTTATCGCTTGGCAGAAAACTTGAATTAACGCTGCTAAAATTAGTATCTGAAGCTATTGCGCCAACTCCATTCAATGGTGTTTGCACATTTATTGAACCACCCGTTTTCATATATACCAAAGTGGTCATGGTGTTTCTGTTATAATTTCCTGGTCTGGCCCATGCAATCTTTGCTGAGCTCATCGAAGTTGATGTGAAAGTAGGTGCATTAACTGCAGAAGGAAGAGAAAGTGTAACACCATTAAAAACAGATGGCTTCGAATAAATTGAATCATTATTGGTTACCACATAAACCAATATACCAAGTGAAGCCCCTGCAGGCAAACCAGAAACTGAAACTGAATTACCGGTGTTGTTATACACACAATGTGCAGCTGTGTCATTTTGGTAATATGAACTTGCTACAGAAAAGTTTGGATTGGCAAGATAAAATCGAGAAGAAATACTTGGGGTTCCTTGTGTTACGGTACCGCTTACTTTCACAAAAACCAATGTTTTCATGGTGCTGCTATCAAAATTATAGGGTTTAATCCAACTGATATTTATGGATGAAACTCCTGTAGCACTTGATGTCAATCCAGTTACTGAATAGGGATTAACAATACCTGTCCCATTCAAATTTTCCCATGAATTTGACATACGAATAGCATCAACAAAAACGGTAGGAGATGATGCTGCATCCACTTGACTTAAAATTATTTTGCTTAATGAATTTGCATCAGCCGATGTCCCTCCTATCGTTTCTACAGTGGCTTGACTGGGTTCTGTTGATGGCATACCATTAGAAAACATAAACACTTTAACAGAATCATCACGTGTTCCAGCGGTATTAAACTGATATTTTAATACGCATAAATAGGTGTTATTAATGGCAAAAGTGTCAATAGAATAAACTGCAGCATCAGTGCCTTTTGAAATGCCTACTTTATAATAGCCAGCTGATGATAATTTAATAAATATTCGACCTACAGCATTTGTATTATTTGAAGCAGCAAATGAGAAAAAATAATTACCCCCAGTTTGAGCTATAGAATCATTTAATAAAAATGATGCGTACAAGGATTTACTGTTGGTAATAGTTGATGACTCTCTATAAACATCTTGCCCTGTAGCACCTATTTGCAAAGAATTACCGACTCCCCCACCAGCATAGCCATTATAACTCAATACACGAGAATTGACAGAAAGAACAGGAATTGATGCGGCAATTTGGGTCCATCCATTACTAGTCAAGGCAGAATTAACAGGATAATTAAATTCCTCATTCAAGAACAATTGAGCTGAAGTATTGGACAAAAAAATGATTGTAAATACTAAGAGGGTGTAGATTTTTTTCATACATTATATTTTTGGTAAACATAACAAATAACATCAATCCTTATTTAGTTTCAGTTATTAATTTATGTTAATTACATATTTATTGACATATTCATGACTTTAGTATTAATAGAAAATTAATTCCTAATTGGATTTATGTCTTACATTTGTTATCCATGAAAAATATTTTTATACCTATCATATTTTGCTTATTTATCCTTAGTTCAAGTTGCGACTCTAGCAATGGATATGACGAAAACTCTTCAGGTGCTGTATATGTAAAACCGTCCGTTGACTATCGTGGACGCTATAGAAAAGGGCATGTAAGATTTAAAGTAAGTACGAAAAAAGATGCAATAAAAAGTCAGGCTCGATCAAGGTACTATTATCATACAAGAGGAAAATACAGGAAACATTAACAGCAAACTATATGTTGATTCTTACTATTATTTCACTTTAAGAAAATCGTAACTCAAGTAATCTATAAAGTCATTTACTCTAATCGTAATGCCTTTTACTGTTCCATCCTCCACTTTGAAGGGCAACACTTGCACTCCACAGGTTACATCACTGTAGGTACATAAAAAATCGTGGTTGTTTAAGTATGATAAACTTCCAATATTATTTGGATGATGGCTTAAGTGCAAGGTCAATTTACCTTTGCTTAGTTTCACCTCAGCATCACCATAAAAACTATTATTGTATACACCTACATAACTTTGCAAATCAATGCTAGGTTTATTTTTTGATTGTGCTACTTTTTGCAAACTATCCAATTCTTTTTGCTCTGCCTCTCTGGATTTTTGAGATGACTTAAAATACATCTCACTCAAATTTCTATACGGTACATTTAAATAAGATTCCAACACTTGTTTTACCAAAGCATCATAAAGCGAATTGGCATCTGTGTTTGTGTAAACCAAAACACCTAGATTTTCTTCAGGAATAAACTCAGTCTTTGTCACAAAACCATTGGCTCCTCCGCTGTGCTCCCAAACCCTTCTACCTTCATAATCGTAGCTCTGCCATCCCAAACCATAGGTTGAAAAATGCTTTGTTTTAAAAACCCTCGAATTCACATCATTACTTATCATATTTGATTTTCTGGTTTCAGCCAATACTGAGAAAGGAACAATTTGTTTGCCTTCAAATCTCCCACTATCCAATTGAAACAATAACCAATTGGCCATATCTCGGGCACATGAATTAATACTGGCCGAAGGACCCATATTATCAATATT
>CANHJJ010000067.1 GCA_947460565.1 Bacteroidota bacterium | reverse complement strand
ATCTTATTGTTCTCAATAAAAAAATTACAGGTTTGACACGCTACTGCTGAGCATATTTTAAGCATCGCATCTTCATTTAACAGAAAAAAATTTCCTTGCAAATCGAGGTTGATAGCTGCATTGCGCTTATAGTTCATGTAGTTGCAAACTGCCAATAAAAAATATCCGTTTCCTATTTGCTCTATCTTCAACTCTTGCACCTTTGTTCCATCCCTAAATGTCCACTCCAATGCTTTGTCAATTGGGACTTGCATATTTTGCTTTATTGAAATTATTCCATTTTCCAATTGGCCTATTTCAATATTTTTCTGTGCATGCAAATGCACTGATATCAATGTGAATGAAATGAAAAATAGAAGGTATATAATGATTTTTTTTACCATGCAATTTGATAACTTTTTTCAACAGTTCCGCTGTCTTTTTCTGAATTTACTTTACCACGAAACCAATAACGCTGCTTACAAGATGCATAAAAAATAGTTATTACAAAAAAGCACAAAATGAGTTTTAAAATGAATCTGTTTTTCATTCGCTTTGTATGATTACTCAATATCAATTTTATTAAGGATTAGACAATTTGGTTATAGCTTTTAAAGAAACTTCTAAGTTTCATACTAAACACACCCCAAATGGCTTCTTTGATAATGCCTCTTGAAATCTTTGATTCCCCTTTTGTTCTATCTGTGAAAATTATAGGCACTTCTTCTATTTTAAAACCATGTTTCCAAGCCGTAAATTTCATTTCAATTTGGAAGGCATACCCTCTAAACTTTATTTTCTCCAAATTGATATGTTCCAACAAGGCTCTTTTGTAACATACAAAACCTGCAGTAGTATCTCTAATGTCCATGCCCGTAATCATGCGCACATAGGCTGATGCAAAATAGGATAGCATCACACGACTCATGGGCCAATTAACTACATTCACACCTGTTTTGTAGCGAGAGCCAACAGCTAAATCAGCACCCTTTTCGCAGGCATTAAAAAGTCGAGCCAAATCATCTGGGTTATGGCTAAAGTCTGCATCCATCTCAAAAATATAATCATATCCCCTTTGAATACACCATTTAAAACCATCTATATATGCAGTTCCAAGCCCATTCTTTTCTTTACGCTCAAGCATAAACAATTGCCTAGGAAACTCGGTTTGAAGTCCTTTCACAATCTTTCCAGTGCCGTCAGGTGAATTATCATCAACGATGAGAATATTGAAAACAGGATTAAGTGAGACCACCTTACGGATAATATCTTCAATGTTTTCTTTCTCGTTGTAGGTCGGTATTATTACTATTCTTGGTATCACGGAATTTTTTCAATAATAAGACTAAACGTACAATAATTCAATTTTGATGTTATTATTGAGAAAAAATATAAAATTGTAACCCATGCAAAAAGCAATATTTTTAGATAGAGATGGTGTGTTAAACCACGAAGTGGGCGACTATATCAAACGATTTGAGGATTTTAAATTATTGGACCATATCTATGAAGGTCTTAAACTTTTTTTTGATAGTGGATACCTATTGATAGTGATTACCAACCAAGGAGGCATTGCCAAAGGCGAATACACCCATGAAACACTTTCTAGTATTCATGATTTTATGTTCAGTGAATTGAGAAAGCATGGTATCGAAATTACTGAAATTTATTACTGTCCACACCACCCTATTGTATCACATTGCTTGTGTCGCAAACCGGGTAGTTTATTGGTTGAAAAAGCAGTTTCAAAATACCAGATTGACCCAAAACAGAGTTATTTTTTAGGCGACAAACAACGTGACATTGATTGCGGAGAAGCAGTTGGGGTGAATGGAATTCTGATTGAATCTAACGAAAATTGGTTACCCCATGCTCAACATATTTGCTCAAAAGCTTAACACATAAATCCTATGAATAACATCAAAAAACTAAGCCTTTTCGACTCGAGCATGATTGTAATGGGCAGCATGATTGGTTCTGGAATTTTCATTGTTTCATCAGGCATGGCAAGAGATTTGGGCAGCCCCATGTATTTAATTATGGCATGGGTTGTAACGGCTATTCTAACACTTTTAGCAGCTTTAAGTTATGGCGAATTAGCAGCTTCCATGCCTAAAGCAGGTGGGCAATATGTATACTTAAAAGAGGCTTATGGCCCCCTCTTTGGCTTCTTATATGGTTGGACATTATTTACCGTTATCCAAAGTGGAACGATTGCAGCTGTGGCTGTAGCTTTTGCTAAATTTTCAGCCATTTTGTTTCCGGTATTTTCAGAAAACAATGTATTATTTGAAGTAGCCAATTTTAAAATCAGTGCAGCTCAAATATTAGGCATTGTGGTTATTTGGACTCTTAGTTTAAGTAATTTTAGAGAAATAAAATCGGGTGCTCTTATTCAAAATATTTTCACTTCTGCAAAAATTATTGCCCTTGTTATTGTGATACTGGCAGGGGTTTATTTTGTATTAAACCATGCAGGTGATGCCTTAAGCTCAAATAATATCGTGAGTTCATCAAGTCCTGAGTTATCAATTGGGGTGTTTTGTGCAGCATTGGTGGGTTCTATTTTCTCAAGTGATGCATGGAACAATATCACTTTTACGGCTAGCGAAATTGACAAGCCTGAGAAAAACGTGCCGCGCTCATTATTGATTGGAACAGGAAGTGTTTTGCTTATTTATATTTTAATCAATATCGTTTATGTAAATGCATTGCCATTTGAGGCCATCAAAAATGTCCCATCTGACAGGGTGGGAACCTTGCTGATGCAAACCGTTTTTGGGGATTTAGGTTCAGTTCTAATGGCTATATTAATTATGGTTTCCACTTTTGGTTGCATCAATGGATTGTGTTTAAGTGGAGCAAGAGTTTATTTTGCCATGGCCAAAGACCAATTGTTTTTCAAACAAGCCGAAAACCTTAATAAGAATCAATCACCTCAATATGCGCTCATCATACAAGCTATTTGGGCCAGTCTTTTAACCCTATCTGGCTCTTATGGCGACTTGTTGGATTATGTGGTGTTTGCGGTTTTGTTATTTTACATACTAACAGTGGCTGCCCTATTTGTTTTAAGAAAAAAGCAAGCTGATTTACCTCGTCCTTATAAAGTTTTTGCCTATCCCTATCTTCCTGCCTTGTATATAATCATGGCAAGTGTTATTTGTATTAGTCTCTTGATTTACAAACCCAACTATACCTATCCAGGATTCGCTATTGTGCTGGCAGGGATTCCTGTTTATTTTTGGGTAAGGAAGAGATGACAGTAGACAGTTTGACGGTTCACGGTTATTAGGTTCACAGAGCACTAAGTACAGAGCACAATTTTTCGGTTCACGGTTTGATTGTTCACAGTTGCTCTGTTTATCACATTTGTCATTTCGAGCGGAGACGAGAAATTGACTTCAACTTAACTTACTAGGTGCTCTATTGTCGGTGCAAGTTGCACTGATTTAAGTGTTACAGTATTGGATTATAGATAACAAATCCTCATCAAATACCATTTACTTATATTTATTAAGATTATACGATGTGATTTTCCTCCTGATTATGGTAAAATTTCATTCTTAAAACAGTTATATTGTGTATAGTTTTACAAAATGAATTACCGTGATGCTTTTTTTAAAGCATATAATAATCCAAAGCTTTTTTCAATACCAATTGGTTCAACCTTGAGTTAATTTTTTTCTGATTTTGAAGATAGTATTCGATTTCATCATCTGTAAAAAGCCCCATACAAATTCCAATCAATTGTTGTTTTAAAACTAAGTTCTTGCTTAGGTATTTTGTAATAAAAACCAATTGCTCTTTTTTATCAATTGGCATTGTATGCTCAGCAAGATTATTGTTCAATAATCGAATGATAATATCGTGCTGCCATTTAAAAATAGGGCGCAGGGTTTGGTTTTGAAAGGTCTCTACATCAAGGCTTGTTTTGCTAGTATCGAATTTAATTATAGGTCGTAAATGAAGCAAGGTTTCGTTTCGGGTCATAACACTATAAGGTTTAAAAGGGGATATTGTTTTGGGGGTTGAAAATTGTAGGGTATTTTCTTGCCAATAATTGGTGTTTATCTTAGCGTCACCAAACATATAATGAACGGTTAGAATAACACCAACCTTAGGCAGAGATGCCTTATGGTCGTTGGAGCGCAGCCGAAACGCCATTTCGACTCCGTTAAATGAACGTTTCGATAAAAAAATTTACCCTCACCGCTAAATAGTTTTTGACGCCATTCTAAACGAATTTGACGCTCAAGTTTTAATTGAATATACCTCAATATTTTGTTAGTATTTATCATCCTACTTTTTCTTAGATGGAAGTTCTTTAACTTCATCAATCTCTTTCAATACAGATTTTGCATTATTTGCCGAAACCACTTTTTTCCCTGTTTTAGCTTCCAATTCTTTCATCGCAACTTTGGCTACATTCCCACCTTGTTAAGCTACTTTTTCACTTGCCTCAAAATCTTTTGGGTTCACAGCAACAGAAATATCTTTAGTAGATGCTTCAGCCAACATATTAAGTATAAGTTCGGTATTGGTCATATTATCTCTTAGGTTTTCTTTTTTCAAACCTTTGAGAACTTTGTATTCCTTGGTGGTTTTGCCAGCCCAAGCTTTGGTGATTATATCGGTAAGAGTAGCAAATTGTTGCCCCTCTTTTAATCCCCTTTTCTTCCATTCGTCTGTTAATTCTTTCCTTACTTCAATACTTTTCAATCGCTGATTTATCCAGTTTTCAGAATAACCTAAGTTCATATAGTTTTCTAATGCCCTGTCAATACTCAATTCTGGGTCTTGCATTTCATCCAATCGTTCAGATGCTACCTGTGCCAAACATAGTTTAAATGGCTCTGCTTTGGGTGATGGAATGGATTGTATAAGACGAAAAAGTTGCTCTGTATCCGCTACATCGGTTTTATAAAATTTACCATCGCTTGATTGCATTTTCAGTTGACTACAATTTGTAGTCAACTGACTACCCTCAGTTTTTAGCCTAGTTTTTAGAACACTCCAATATTTTCTTGGATTTGGACTATTGGTAAGTTTGGCAATTACATCTACTATAGAAATATACCATTTCTCTTGCTCGGCATCCCAAAGCGTTCTTACTTGTTTTTCTTCGAATAATTTTATGGCGCTATCCTTAACCATTTTTATTAAATATTTTCAATTATAATAATTTATTAAATCTCTTAATTGTTTTTATAGAGGTGTATTTTAATAATCTAATAAAGCTAAAATTATTTTGATAAGCTACAAATATGGCATTTTTATTCTCAATTGAATTCTGTTGTTTAAAACGAAAGAAAAATCAAAGTATTTATATAGCAACTCAGCATTCGATAGCGTCTCGCTAGTAATTATTTATTCTTGTCTTAGGCTAATTAATCATCTATCTAATTATTTTTCATTTTCCTTTTGAGGCATCAAAAGGAAACAAAAATGCTTCGATTTTCAAGGTGCCTCCCAACACACTTGCCAGCCTCAAAAAGATTTCTCCTTGCCGCTGCTTAGTTTTTGCCGCTTTGCTTAATCCACAGCACATGGCAAAACCTAAAAGGCTGCACAAACCCTTGCTTGAAATCTTTTGCACAGCACTGCGAAAATCGGGCTTCGCGATCGGTTTATTATCCGTTCGACATTCATAAAATCTGCCAGAAAATGTTTTTGATTTTTTGTGGAGGGTGGGTAGTGGTAAGCATACTTGAGTCATGCCTATACAATTTACTATGACTCATTAGCTCTTACATGACGGCTTAGTATGCGCTGCAATAAAAAAGCAAATTACATTTTCCAAGATTTAATGATAGTCTTGATTTTTTGGTTCTTTTGTATCAAGACAAAAGAACGTTATAAAATAAGTTTCCAAATTATCATCTATCTAATTGTTTTTCTTTTTCCTTTTGAAGCATCAAAAGGAAACAAAAATGCTTCGATTTTCAAGGTGCCTGCATGCCCACAAGCCTACCTCAAAAAGATTTCTCCTTGCCGCTGTATACGTTTTGCCTCTTGGCTTATTCCACTTCACATGGCTAAACCTATAAGGCTGCTCAAACCCAAGCTTGAAATCTTTTTGCACAGCACTGCGAAAATCGGGCTTCGCGAGCGGTATGCTATGTTATTGTTAATTTGTAAATCAAAATATCACGGAGTATATAAATTTGATTAACTCCATGAATAAGATAATTCATCCTTAAATGAATTAAGTCTTGATAACGCAGTTTGAATGTGACTAAGATTAAAATTGGTATCTTTTCGTTCGCTCCATTCTTTTAATTTCACTTTGATTTGTTCAGGAGTAATTGAATTATTTTTATCTCTATAAATTATCCAATCAATAGTTGAAAGTAATTCAAGTCCAAATGGAGATTCAAAACCGGACATTAATTGAACAAGTTTATTCAATCTGATTTTTTCAAACTCATTACATTCTTTGCTAACATAATCTGAAACCTCAGATGCAATGTTCGTATTGAAATAAATTACATCCAATGGTTTCGAATCCAAAACAGGTCGAGATGTAATAATATAACCCTTTTCAAGCTCATGTAATAAATGTTGCAAATTATGAGCATAAGGGCCATACAAATATTCTTTATAGTTTAGTTTTAATTCCGTTTGACCCATTCTTTGAAGAAAATAAGCCAATTTTTGTACCTCTAAAAATGAAACCTCAAAACCAAGTTGACGGTATTGATTAATAAGAAACAAAATCAATGCCCTTGATTTCGTAAGTTTAGATTTCTTGTTTTGTACATCTGCTGCCCATTCTTTTATGGGTTCAAAAACAGTAATTTCAATATCTAAATTACCTAACTTATTTAGAATAATAGATTTAACCACTTCCCAATCCAATCCACCCTGTCCAGCGCCCAATGGTGGTATGGCAATAGATTTTATGTTTAGTTTATTAATTTGAATAACTAAGTCATCCAACCCAGATTCAACAAATGCATAGCTAGATTTATTTATCCAATGCTTTTTAGTTGGAAAGTTTATAATCCATTGAGGATTTAGCATACTGTTTGTATGAGTAATAAACATTTTGCCTATTTCTACTTCACCTTTTTTGCAAGCATTCACATATAATTCATAATTAACCGGAAACTGTTCTTTGAATTGTAAAGCAATACCTTTACCCATTACACCCACGGTATTTACTGTATTAATTAATGCCTCCGCATTACATTCAAATATATTTCCATTTACAAACTTCATTCGACTCAAAAATAAAATTCTGGTTTAATTTTAACTGGTATTTTTAAATTTACTTCTAACAATCTCTGGTTAACAAGTGTTTGCATTGCATCATTTTGAACTGCAATTCCAATTATTGCCGATATTGGCACGTATTGATGCACTAAACATTCAGCCTGCTTCATTTCCTTTATTTCAGCACCAAATTGGCGCCCCCACGGTTCTGTCTTGATTAAATCCCAGTTCAATTGTTTCACATCTTCAGGATTTTCATAAAAATTTGCATATTCTAGTTTAGCATGCCTATCGGTGAAAACAAACCTGCAATTGTTTGCTTTCAAGGCATTAAAGTCACTAACCAAATATATAATATCTTGTTGAGGGGTTGATATAACTTCGGAATCATTATCCTTGTAGATAACATACAACATTGGACTCCTATACCAAAAATAAAAAGGTACATAATTAGCTAAGGTACCACCAGGGCATATTGGTACTATGCGGTCTTTGCGATAATCAATTAAAGTAGGGAATCCTATCTTGGTAAAATTGGGGTCATGAATTTCTGCGTTGGGGCAATAGAGTCCATTACGCAAGATAAACGGCAAATTATTTATATGTGTTATCCTAAATATTTGTGTCATGACAATTTTATTTCTAATACTCTAATTTCATGGTTATTTCTTCTATCCCATCGGTTTTAGCATCACTTCAATAAAAATAATTACTTCTACATTAATTCCAATTTAGTACTTTTTTAAATATACCTCTCACTCTGAACTTAATAATTTCATCCTCTGATAAAACAATGTCTTCATAAGAATCATCTAAGCTTAATGGTTTTAGAACAATTGATTCATGACGATAACTATCATTGGAAAAACTTTTAATGCTTCTATATTCTTTAATAGTATATCCTGATCCATAATCACCATCTTGTATATTTATACATTCGGCAAGTACAATCTCGCCATTTCTGCTTCCAGCAGTATATTCTTCAAAGAGGCAATAAGAACCATTTGGCACTTTCTTATTCATAGATTCTCCTATTACTTGGGCAATAAAATAACCTTTTTTCGGACTTACATTCATTGGCAATTCTGCCCAACTAAATTCTTCATAAAATTGAGGGTCAGTAAAATTGCTCGCGGCCACTTTTATATCATAAATTGGAACAGCATTTACAAATGGTTTAACTGATTCGAATGGAATTATTCTAGGTGTATTAACTTTTGAATCATTCCTTAAAGTCAAATTTCTATTATCAACT
>CANHJJ010000066.1 GCA_947460565.1 Bacteroidota bacterium | reverse complement strand
GTATTATTGCGATATGAAGTTAGTAAAACTACATAAATTAAATTAACCAATGCAAATAAAATGAAAATAATATCTAAGAACACAATAATGCTTTTAGTTTGCTTACTAACTGCAAAGATATCCATTTCACAACAAGCCAAAAGGCTTAGTGCAGACTTGTCACTTGGTATTCCAGTTACAATGTTTTCAATTAATTCTGAACCTGTTGGCATTTACCAAGGTGGATTGAGGTATTCAATTTCCCCTTCGATTTCAATATCTGGAAGACTAAGTTACAACTCTTTTTATGCGAAACCTAATAATCCGCCTGCTACAGGTCCATTGAGCGAATTTGGCACAAAAGATATTGTTAGTTACAAAAATGAATTTGTTGGCATTAGCGGCAATTTGCAATACAATTTAACAAAAGTTTTAGGACTCGACAAAAAACCAAAAAATAAATTTATTCCTTATCTAAGTTTTGGGGCGGGATTGCTCTATAATAAATTATCTCAAGTAAACACTGACGGAAACAGGTATAAAATGAGCGAATATGGAAGCAAACCATTTCGTAATTATCAAGTTGGTTTAGGTGCTAGATATTTCATAACATCATCTATTGACGCATTTGCCTCTAGTGAATTTACCTATCTTGAAACCTATTGGATGGATGGAGCCTACGCTGACAAGAAAAATGATAATTATATTAATACCTCTATTGGAATTTCATATAAAATTGGTGCAATCAATTATAACAACCTCATTGATTGGAAACACAAAAATGAGCCTAAACAAGATGAAGTAACCCCAAAAGATTACATAAAGTGGAGTGCTGATGCCAATTTAGGTTTGCCAATTTTATTCAATCCAATCGGATACAGTCCAACTATGATGGGTGGTTTAGGAATTAGATATTCTTTATCTAGAATGTTATCCTTTCAACTTGCTTATAATTATGGTAAATTTAATGGTAGTCAAGATGTTTCTTCAGCCATAGTAAATAATAGTGCACCAGAAAGCGTTAAAGAATTTTCAAATAGCTTGAATCAGATTTCATTACGTATGTTAGTTAATTTAAGAAGAATAAATTCCGAACCTCTTGAGTTAAATAAATGGAATTACTATGCAGTTATTGGTATTGGCACTTTACTTTATAATAATGATATTACAATGGCCGATAAAACCAAAAGCAATATTGATTATTATAAAGGCACTCAAAATGTTGTTTTGGGTTTACAAGCTAGAAAATACATAAACAAAAATTTTGATTTCCTAACTGGTTTTGATTTCAATTACAATGGCACTAAATGGCTGGACGGTGCTGGAGATAAAGCATCTTTGAATCACCACATTTATGCAAGTGCGGGTATTTCATACAAAATTGCTAACAAAAATAAACGTGAGTTAATCGATTGGAGTAACGGAAATTATATCAGAATAAAAGGTGCGAAAGAAATGGAGGTTGAAAAAATACCATTGACTGAAAATAAACCAAAAGAAACAGCTAAGGTTGAAGAAATTAAACCAATCGAAAAACCAAAACTAGAAGAACCTAAAATAGTTGAACCAAAAAAAGAAGAACCAAAAGTTGAACAACCTAAAGTAGAAGAGCCTAAAGTAGAAGAGCCAAAAGTTGTAATTCCTGAGACTATAATAGAGGAGCCGAAGGCTCAAATTAAGGAAGAGCCGAAAATGGTAAAGGAAAAGCCAAACGTTACAAAAGCTTTAATTGCTGAAAAATCTGAAGAAATCGCTCCTCCACCATACAAATACAATGTAATAGTGGCTTGCTACGGTTTGTCTCATGCTAAATCAGCATTTATTTTTAGAGATAAAATGAGAGCAAAAGGCTTTGAGGCTAATGTATATAGAGATGCTGGTAAATCAAGAATACTTAAAGTTGCAACTATCTCTACAGATGATAAAGCTACAGCAACTCAAATATTGCGTAAAGCTAAAAAAGACATCGATCCTTTGAGTTGGATTCATTTGTACAATAAACAATAATGTGTAGATAACCTTAATATTTAGTATAATACGTACTTTGAAAATGGCTTAGATTAGCAGTAAAATGTATCTAAGCCATTTTTATTATGAAAAAATCTAATTATATAATTTTTATGCTGTTGTTTTGCGTTCATTCATACGCTCAACAAAAAAAGTCAAACTCCTTAAATTCAAAGGGTGCTAAGGCAACAGCCACAACAAAAAGTGCTATTGAAAAACCAAGTGTCAAACCTAAGCCATTGGCAAACACCCAAATCGATGATTTAAACAATATAGAACTTAGCAGATGGTCTTTTGGAGCGCAATTAGGTCCTGCAGTAACCTTGTTTGACGTTGATCAAGAAGGTATAAATATTGGATATGGAGCTTATGCCAAATATTCATTTAGTCCTGTTTTTGGATTGAGAGCAAATATTACTACGGGTCTATTAACGGGATCTACCTTACCCGCAAAAAATTCATACGATAATTTACTTACTACAGTGAGCTTACAAACTATTTGGAATCTAGGTGCAATTAGTTTCAGACAAAGACATCCTAGATCTAATTTATATGGGATATTAGGCCTCGGAATTGCATTGCCCGATGTTAGGGTAATAAATTCAGGTGGCGATAAAGGCAATTATACAAAAGGATCAAAATACACTACTCCCCTTGTAACGCTGCCTGTAGGCTTAGGATACAAATATAAATTAAATGAAAATTTTGACCTTGGATTTGAAGGCAACCTTTATATCTGCAAAAATGATGCATTGGATGGCTATACACCTGATCCAAATTCATATTCGGATTTTTATAGTTATTACTTAGTTAATCTAACCTATAATGTCACAAAAAAAGGCACTTTACAACATGCTGATTGGTATAATCCAATTGCAAAAATGTATGATGATATGTCGAAAATGTCGAAAGAAGCAATGACTGAGTTAAAAAAAGATGGTGATGGTGATGGAGTGCCAGATATGCTTGACATTGAACAAAACACGATAGCAGGATATAAAGTAGATGTAAAAGGTAAAACCCTAGATAGTGATAACGATGGCGTGCCTGATACTGAAGATTCAGATCCTTATGGTTTTGGGCGAGCTATGAAGGTTTACTATCCTTCTGAAAATTTCAAAGCGGATAAGAAAATCAAAACCTATAGATTTGATGATAGTATTCCTCATAATGAATTTACTGAATTTGACGAGGGTACAGTTGGTTTACCAGTAATTACCTTTGCACCAAACAAATATGATGTACATGTAGAGCACTATCCATTGTTAAATAGCATTGCTCGTATCATGCAAGCAGACACAGGTGTATCATTGGTAATTATTGGTCATGCCGACAATAACAAACCTGATATGACCCAAATCACCATTGCTGAAAAACGCGCATTGGCCGTTAAACGTCAATTGATGAAAATTTATGAAATAGAGGATCGTAGGTTATTGGTATTTTCTATTCGTGATCCTTTCGTAAAAAAATACAAATTAAAAACTGAAGGTTTAAATAGAAAAGCTGAATTTAGATTAATTAGACAGAATGATTAGCATTAAAAAAACTAACATCAAAACCAAATAACTGCATCATAAAAAAAGCCATCAAATTAATGGCTTTTTTATGGTCTAGTTTAACTTACATATGTAATGCTCTGTTTTCAGTTGCTGCCAAACAAGCTTCTTTCATTGCCTCGGTATAGGTTGGGTGAGCATGACTCATTCTTGCTATATCTTCTGCACTGGCCTTGTATTCCATAGCTACAACAGCTTCAGCTATTAAGTCAGCACAACGTGGACCTATCATATGCACACCTAATATTTCATCGGATTCTGCATCTGCCAATACTTTAACAAATCCATCTATATCCATGCTTGCTCTTGCTCTACCTAATGCCCTCATTGGGAATGAACCCATTTTATATTTGGTGCCTGCTTTTTTCAAATCTTCCTCTGTTGCACCCACACCTGCAACCTCAGGCCAAGTATATACAACACCTGGTATCAAATTATAATTAATATGAGGTTTTTGACCTGCTATTGTTTCTGCCACAAATACACCCTCTTCTTCCGCTTTGTGAGCTAACATAGCTCCTTTTACCACATCACCAATGGCATAAATACCTTTAACCGATGTTTGCAAATGAGCATCTGTTTCAATTCTTCCACGCTCATCCGCCTTAAGTCCAATATTTTCAAGACCTAAACCTTCTGTATAAGCTTTTCTACCTACTGAGACTAAACAATAATCTCCTTTAAATTGAACTTCTTCTCCTTTTTCATTGTCAGCCGTAATAATTACTTCTTTTCCTTTGGTTTTCGCAGATTTTACCCTGTGACTAAAGAAAAATTCAAAGCCTTGCTTACGCAATACCCTTTGCAATTCTTTTCCTAAAGCAGCATCCATAGTTGGTATGATGCTAGAAGTGTATTCGATTACAGATACTTTAGCTCCTAATCGGGCATATACACTACCCAATTCAAGACCAATAACCCCACCACCAATAATAACAAGGTTCTTAGGTACTTCAGTTATGCTTAGTGCTTCAGTACTCGTAATTACACGTTTCTTATCTATTTCGATTCCAGGTAGGTTTGAAGGCTTTGAGCCTGTTGCTATGATAACTTTATCAGTATCTATCTCCTCAATTTTCTCTCCAGTAATCTTAATTTTATTCTTATTTACGAATGACCCCAGGCCTTTGTAAACATCAATTTTGTTCTTCTTCATCAAGAAATCGATGCCATCACAAGTCATTTTCACCACCCCATTCTTTCTATCAATCATCTGCTTCAGGTTTACCTCCACTTCGCCTTTGATATCAATACCATGGGTTTTGAAATTGTGAATTGCGTTATGAAAATGCTCGCTACTATCAAGAAGGGCTTTTGATGGA
This sequence comes from Bacteroidota bacterium, assembly GCA_947460565.1. Lineage (GTDB taxonomy): Bacteria > Bacteroidota > Bacteroidia > UKL13-3 > UKL13-3 > RGVD01. The sequence continues at coordinate 3,663 of CANHJJ010000066.1, read as the reverse complement.
ATACAACCCACATTCAAACATGTGCCACCTAGGGTATTGTATTTTTCGATAAGGGCCGTTTTAAAACCCAATTGAGCACAACGGATGGCTGCAACATAGCCACCAGGGCCAGAACCAATAACGGTTATATCGTATTTCATAAATCTCTCTTAAAAATTTCACTGCGAAAGTAGTAAATCAAATGTCTTTCTGCACGTAAATATTATCAATTAAGTTTAGACTTATTTTCTTAGTTCAATTACCATGATACTGTTAGGTGCTAAATTTATGTATTGAAGGTTTCCAATGTGTATATCAGTCATTTTATCAATGCCTGAAGAATAGCCCTTCAAGCGCTCTTTATACCTGTCTCCTTCCAGAGTCACTTCTTTTTTGCCACGGTTCACAGCTACCATCACACATGCATCTTCAGTATATCTAAAATATACATACGTGGTTCCTACTGGAGTGTATTGCATGGTTTCACCTTTGCTAAAAACTTTGTTGCCTTTACGCCAATTGGCCATTTTTTTAATAAAATCAAAGGCCTCATTTTCTTTTGAAGTTCTTCCATCTTGGGAAAATTTATTGACTTTATCTGATGGCCATCCTCCTTCAAAATCAAGTCTAATCTGACCATCATTTGTTCTCGGTATTACATTGTTTTGAGCCAACTCTGTTCCATAATAAATGCTTGGAATGCCCCTTAATGTCATCAACATGGCTATACCCATTTTGAATTTATTCATGTCTTCTCCTACCAAGGTATAAAAGCGGTTAAGGTCATGATTATCCAAGAAGGTTAAATTGTTAAGTGGTTGGTTGTACAAACCATCATGAGTTAATATATAATAAATTTTAGCCAAACCCTTATCCCATTCAGGTTCATTGTTAATGGCATCCAAAATGGCCCAATACAATTGAAAATCGATAGCACCACTCAAATGGCTGCTAGCAGGTGATTTTTTGTAATTGTTCTTTTCAGTAAAATAGGCCATGTTAAGCACTCCTCCTTGCTCCCACACCTCGCCACTGCTCCAAAATCCAGGATATTCTTTTTGAATATAGGCCATGCACTTATCCATAAAATCGTAATCATTATATGAATAGGTATCAATCCTAAATCCATCAATGCCAGCATAATTAATCCACCACAAATAACTTTGCATCAAGTATTTTGCAACTCGTGGGTTACGCTCATTTACGTCAGGCATTTGTGTATCAAACCAACCATCTACCATTTGTTTTTTGTCAACTTCGCTAGCATATGGGTCGAACTGTGTTGATGCCCTATAATTGGTTCTTGTAAACTCATTCCATTGATTGACAAAAGATTTTTCAGGCATATCCAACATCATCCAGTGCTTGCTACCAATATGGTTTGATACCATGTCCATAACCAGTTTCATATTGCGTTTTTTCAGTTCCTCACCTAATTTTCTGTATAATTCGTTTGTACCAAATCTAGGGTCAGTGAGGTAATGGTCGGTAAGGGCATATCCATGGTAACTATAAGCAGGTTGGTCGTTTATTAGAGTTGGATTTAACCAAAGCGTTGTAACACCCAACTCTTGAATATAATCCAAATGATTGATAATACCTTGAATATCGCCACCATGGCGAGCTCCCAAGCTATCACGATATACATTATCTTCTCTCAATCCTGCTACCACATCATTGCTAGCATCGCCATTTGAAAATCTATCAGGAAAAACCAAATACACAAAATCACCGGCATTCACATGGTCAATATTCTTTTGCAATACCTTGAATTCATATCTCTGTGTGAATTTCTCAGCACCTTTCTTAAATGTTAAAAGCAATTCATTGCCCTTAAAACTTTGAAGGTTCAAATTCACAAACAAGTAATTCGAGTTCTCCACCTTTTCGATGCTTTGAATTTTGATGCTCGGTTCGCTAATACTGCATTGCCATTCGGCAATTTTGGGACCGTATACACACAACTGCAACTCACGATTTACAAGGTTATTCCACCAAAATTGCGGGTCGATGCGGGTGATATGATTACTTAATTGGGCTTTACCAAATTGAATAACAAACAGTAAGCAAACTAAAAGGATATATTTTATTCTATTCATGCGATGTGTATTTTCAGAACTCAAATATAATTGAAAATGTTTTATCCATTCGGCTTTTAGTTAACAACAGCAACATAGAAAAAAGCTATCTTTTCTTATTTTTGCGGCTCATTACAAGGATATTTTATATAAACCAATATGCACAGATCACATACCTGCGGAGAACTACGAATTTCGGACATTAACAAAACTGTTACACTTAGCGGATGGCTCCAAAAAAGCCGCGACCTTGGGGGCATGACCTTTATCGACCTTCGTGATAGGTATGGCATTACCCAATTGGCTTTTAATATGGAAAGCAATGCGGCACTATGCGAGCAAGCCCGCAAATGCGGACGTGAATATGTATTGAAAGTAAGCGGTAATGTTATTGAACGTAGCAGCAAAAACAGCAATCTTCCTACGGGAGAAATTGAAATAGAGGTAACAGCATTTGAAGTATTAAATGAAGCGCAAACCCCTCCTTTTACCATAGAAGACAATACAGATGGTGGTGATGATTTGCGAATGAAATACCGCTATTTGGATATTCGCAGAACGCCTGTTCGCAACAACCTTTTGTTGCGCCATAAAATGAGTCAACAAACACGTGTATACTTAGATGCGCAGCAATTCACAGAAGTTGAAACGCCTGTTTTGATTAAGTCAACACCTGAAGGGGCAAGGGATTTCGTGGTGCCTAGCCGCATGAACCAAGGTCAGTTTTATGCCTTGCCTCAATCGCCACAAACCTTCAAACAATTATTGATGGTGGCAGGTATGGATAGATACTATCAAATAGTAAAATGCTTTAGAGATGAGGATTTGCGTGCGGATAGACAACCTGAATTTACACAGATTGACTGCGAGATGAGTTTCGTAGAACAAGAAGATATTTTAAACATGTTTGAAGGTTTGGTGAAACACCTATTCAAAACAGTAAAGGGAATTGACATAAAAGAATTACCACGCATGAGCTATGCACATGCGGCCAAATTTTATGGCAACGACAAGCCCGACACCCGTTTCGAAATGACATTCGTTGAATTAAAATCCGCACCGGTAGAGACGTATAATTATACGTCTCAAGCTGAAACATACCCACCAACACAAGATGTAGTTTCAGGTAAAAGTTTGCCCGTTTTCGATAATGCAGAATTGGTAGTAGGTATTTGTGCCAAAGGCTGTGCCGAATACACCCGCAAACAATTAGATGAATTAACCGATTTTGTGAAACGCCCACAAATTGGTGCAACCGGATTGGTTTATGCGAGGGTGAATGCAGATGGAGGCATCAAATCATCCGTAGATAAATTTTATGATGAAGCTACCCTAAAAACATGGGCAGAGAAATTTGGTGCAGAGCCAGGCGACCTCATGCTAATCATGGCAGGACAAGCAGATAAAACCCGCAAAGCATTAAGTGAGCTCAGACTTGAAATGGGCACAAGATTGGGCCTAAGAAACAATGATACCTATTCTTGTTTATGGGTAACTGATTTTCCATTGTTAGAGTTTAATGAAGAAGAAAACCGTTGGTTTGCTATGCACCATCCTTTTACTGCGCCTAAGCCAGAAGATATTCCTTTGCTTGAAACAAACCTTG
>CANHJJ010000065.1 GCA_947460565.1 Bacteroidota bacterium | reverse complement strand
CTGTTCAACCATATTGGCAAGGGTATTCATAGAATGCGAACCAATCATTATAACCCCTTTAATGTCATTAGAATTTTTTGCCATATATGATGCAATTAGTCCACCTTGACCATGGCCTAACAAATATATTTTACTAGTATCAATATCTGGTCTTGCTTTCATTTGTGTAATTATTCTCTTGATGTCAAATATATATTCTTCCTCAGGTGTGAATCGTCTTTTAAGGTAATAAAAACTCATCAGACTTAAATTATATTCTACAGAACGCTTATCATATCTTAGAACTGAAAACCCTTGTTGTGTCAGCATATATGCCAAATCTCTATATGGTTTGTTAGGCTCATAGTCGAAGTCTCTATCGGTTGGACCACTTTCGCCAATAATGATTACCAATGATGATTTTGTAGAGGTTTTTGGAATAGTTAAACATGCATTTAGGGCAAGGCTATCAAATCCTACTTTTAATTTTATTTCTTTAATTTTATTAAGATCAAAATGTAAGGGTGGTGTATATACTTTGGCGCTAGATAGAAAACCAATATTGGTAATTTTATTACGCATATCGGTATATATATTTAAAATATAAGGCAGGTATTGAAGTTTTAGCTCAATTTGATAATATTGGTAAACTCCATAATTACTTGAGTCTATTTCATATGCAATGTATCTATGTGAAACATATTGTCCGTATTTACCTGTTACCTCCGTCCAAACATGAATGATAGAAGAAATATCTTTTATATATAATTTATAGTCAGGGTGACATTTGTCAAATACTTTTTCAAAGCTACTGTCTTTCAAGTTTTTTATAACCCCATCAACGAAATCAAAATTTTGAGATGACAGCGATAAACTAAAAAATAGGGATATGAAAAGTAATTTAGCTTTAATAAAATTCATGCAGTAAAGATAAGGTACCTGCGAAATTAAATGCTTAATAAAATCTTAAAGTGTATTGTTTAGCAAATCCAAGGAAACAGCTTTGCGATAAAGTTTGGTGTTAAAGGCGTCATTTTTAATAATATCTGCGTGCTTTATATGATGCAAATCACTGCCTACAAAATTGATTAATTTGTTTTCAATCAGGTATTCAACAGCTTTTTCAACCTGTTTAGAATAATATCCTACCATAGATAGAATATTTGCCTGAAGCAATATGCCTCTATCTGCTATTTCTTCAAAATCCTTTTTCTTTATGCTATAGTAAAGATATCTTTCGGGGTGCGCTAGCACTGGCTTATAGCCAGCCATGAACAAATCAAATGTTACTTTTTTGAAATTTCGTGGCTCCGTCATAAATGGAAGCTCAATTAATATATACTTATTATTTCCCCCAAATGTTAAAAGGGTTTCATTGTTTTTAATTTTGTCTTCTAAGCCTTCATCTACCATATATTCCGCAGCGGCTTCAAATTGGATTTGAATATTTCTCTCCGTTAATCCTTTGCGAATTTCATCTACTTTCGGTAAAACATTTTCAGGCCCATTTTTATAATAATCACTCATAACGTGTGGTGTGGTGATGACCTTTTCATAGCCCATTTCAGCGTATATTTTTAGCACATCTAAAGTATGCTCAAGAGTTTGTGAGCCATCATCTACTCCATGTATAAGGTGCGAATGAAATTCAACCTTGATGGGGTTGATAAATGGATCCGACATTCTTATGTCTGACCCATCTTTTTTATTAAATATGTTTGAAAAAAAGCTCAATCTAAATTTGCTCCAAATAACCTTTAAGTTCCATAATATTCGGAACGTTTAATGAATCTACTTTTCGGTAATCCGCAACGTAAATGCTTAACCAATCAAGACGATGAATTACCTCGTAAACGCTAGTTAAGTCAAATTCACTTATAGACATGTTAATTACCTTATGGTTTTCAACTTGTAATAAGTTTGATAAAAACTCAAAACGTGCACTTGTTCTTTCATTCTTTCCTGAATCAAGGCAGAAATAAATAGAAGGAAGAACACCATAATAACTTTCAATTACATTGTGATTGGCCTCTGGCAAAACATGTGTAAAACATTCATGTTTTGCATTTTCTTGAATTTGTTGTGCAAATCGAATTCCTACTGCTTCAAAATACCCATCAGTAATAAAAATAAATTTATTGTTAATTTTCGATTTGATGCTTTCAAACATTTTGTTGGCATCATTCTCATATGGTGTTGTATCAGCTACGTTAGCAATAATATCTTTAAGTTCTGCAATAATATCTTTTTTAATGAATTCAGCAAAAATCAAATTCATATATGTTAATGAAAAACCCAAAGCCATTCTAGGCTGAAATCCACCTTCTAAGTGATAGGTTTTAATATTATTTTCTAATGCTAAGGCACCAAGTTTCCCTCCACCAGTAAGGATAATCATATCACACCCACGTTCTTTTACGTGACCAAACATGGTTAAGGTTTCTTCAGTATTTCCGCTATATGAACCTAAAATAACAAGTGTATTTTTGTTTACATAACCAGGTAAAGTATAATCAGCAACACACTCAATAGGCACAGGAAAGGAATCTGTAAAAATGTTCTTTACCAATCTACCTCCAATACCACTTCCACCTAAACCACCAATCATTACGCTGGTATATTTACTGATATCCATACCATGAGAAGTATAGTTTGTCAGTGCATAACTAATTTGATAACTAAATTTTTTAAGTGCTTCGTGTTGTGGGTTCATCTTTTGTTCTAATTTCAATTGTTATTTAATAATACTCATTAAGTAGCTTCCATAGCCACTTTTCATCAACTTTTGGGCTTCTGTTTGTAATTTCTGTTTTCCAATAAAGCCCATTCGGTAGGCCACTTCTTCAATGCAGCCTATTTTTAGACCTTGTCGTTCTTCAACTACCTGAACAAATTGTCCAGCTTGCATGAGTGAATTGAATGTACCAGTGTCAAGCCAAGCAGTACCTCTTTGTAAAACACCTACCTTTAGCTTTCCACGCTCCAAATATACACGATTAATATCTGTAATTTCTAATTCTCCTCTTGGAGATGGTTTTATATTCTTAGCAATTTCTACCACCTCATTGTCATAAAAATACAAACCTGGAACAGCGTAGTTCGATTTTGGTTTTTCAGGTTTTTCTTCAATACTCAAGGCTTTCATATTTTTGTCAAACTCAACAACACCATATCTTTCAGGGTCACTTACATGGTATGCAAAAACCACTCCTCCGTCTGGATTATTGTTTGATTGTAGCAACATACTTAGACCAGAACTAAAGAAGATGTTATCCCCTAATACAAGGGCAACCTTATCAGTTCCAATAAATTTTTCGCCAATAATAAAGGCTTGAGCTAATCCATCAGGACTAGGCTGTTCGGCATATTCAAATCTGCATCCAATTTGAGTACCATCTCCCAAAAGTTTTTTAAAGCCAGGTAAATCATGTGGTGTAGAAATTATCAAAATTTCATTTATTCCAGCCAACATAAGAACTGACAGCGGATAATAAATCATCGGCTTGTCATAAACAGGCATTAATTGTTTGCTTACAGCTAGTGTAAGTGGGTGTAGGCGTGTGCCACTTCCTCCTGCTAATATGATTCCTTTCATTTCGTTTTATAATTAACGTTTGGCGTACAATGCATCATAGTAGTTTTGATAACTACCACTTGTAACCTCATTCATCCATGCCTCATTTGAAATATACCAATTTATGGTTTTCTCAATACCCTCTTCAAATTGAAGTGATGGTTCCCATCCCAATTCTTTCATTATTTTATGGGCATCAATTGCATACCTTAAGTCATGCCCTGCTCTATCTGTAACATAAGTAATTAGCTTTTCAGATTCACCATCAATTCTGTCAAGCTTCTTGTCCATAGCCTTACAAATTACTTTAATCAAATCAATATTGGTCCATTCGTTAAATCCACCAATATTGTATGTTTCACCAATTCTTCCTTTATGAAAAACGTCATCTATGGCTCTAGCGTGATCAACAACATACAACCAATCTCTAACGTTTTCACCTTTTCCATATACTGGGAGTGGTTTATTGTTTCGAATGTTGTTTATAAAAAGAGGAACTAGTTTTTCAGGAAATTGATTTGGTCCATAATTATTTGAGCAATTAGATAAAACAACCCGTAGATTATAAGTATTATGGTAGGCTCTCACAAAATGGTCGCTGCTGGCCTTGCTTGCACTATAAGGACTTTGTGGGTCGTATGCCGTGGTTTCTAAAAAAAAGCCCCCATCGTGCAAACTTCCATATACCTCGTCTGTAGAAACGTGATAAAATATATTTTCGCTCAAATTATTCTTCCATAAATTCTTAGCCGCATTTAACAAATTTACAGTTCCAACAACATTTGTCATCACAAAATCAATTGGATTTGTAATACTTCTATCGACATGACTTTCAGCCGCCAAGTGAATGACATCAGTGAATTGGTGTTTTTCAAACAAATTATTTATTTGATTAGCATCAACAATGTCGGCTTTTAGGAATGTATAATTTGGAGCGTTTTCAATATCTTTAATATTTTTCAAATTACCCGCATAGGTAAGTTTGTCGAGATTATAGATATTATAGTTTGGATATTTATTTACAAATAACCTAACAACGTGGGAACCGATAAATCCGGCACCTCCAGTTATTAGTATATTTCTCTTTTGCATGTATCTTGTTTCTTTATTTAAAACTATGAAATTAATAGAGATTCTAATTTTTTTTCCCAATCCCAAGCAGTTTTCATACAATTTTCTAAGTCTCTTTCAGTTTTCCAACCAAGCTCTTTTTCTGCTTTTTCGCAACCAGCATAAATTTGGGTAATATCTCCTCCTCTTCGCGGCCCAATTTTATAATTAAGTTTAACTTGTGTAACCTTTTCAAAAGTCTGTATTACTTCCAATACTGAACTTCCCTTGCCTGTTCCTAAATTAAAAACACTATATGAGGATTTATATTTTTTATTACTTAGGTATTCTACTGCTTTAATGTGCGCTTTGGCTAAATCTACCACATGTATAAAATCTCTTATACACGTTCCATCAGGTGTATTATAATCATTGCCGAACACTGTTAAAATCTCCCTTTTTCCTATAGCTGTTTGAGTGATATAGGGTACTAAATTATTCGGAATACCCAAAGGCAACTCTCCAATCAATGCTGAATCATGCGCACCTACAGGGTTGAAATATCTTAAAGAAACTGTTTTTAAATTACTTGCATTTGTTTGGTCTAATAATACTTCTTCACATATTTGCTTTGTGTTCCCATAAGGTGACTGTGCTAACATGATTGGAGCATCTTCATTAACGGGCGGAGTTGCTTCTCCATAAACTGTGCACGATGATGAAAATACAATATTTTCAATTCCATTCTCTTGCATAGCTTCTAATAAATTTAATGTTCCACCCACATTATTTTCATAGTATTTTAGTGGATTTTCAACACTTTCGCCTACTGCTTTACTTGCCGCAAAGTGTATGACAGCGTTAATGTCCTTATTTTTTGAAACAAACTCTCTAAGTGATTTTTTATCTCGAATATCTATGTTTTCAAATACTACTTTTTTGCCAGTTATTTTTTCAATATTTAGTAATACAGAAGGATGAGAATTGTCAAAATTGTCTATCACCACGACTTCATATCCCGCATTTTGAAGTTCAACTACTGTATGCGAGCCAATATAGCCTGTTCCTCCTGTAACTAAAATTTTCATAAGCGACTTTACTATTTTACAAATGTGTTAAGTTATTTAACAAATTTTTTTGGCAATTTAAGGGATTGATTCTAAAAAATCGTGTGAATTTTATCCTAATAATTGAAATCTCCATGATTCGTTTTAAGATGTAATTCTTTTTTATTAGACGCTTCAACTCTGCCAATAATCTGTGCTTGAATACTGTATTGATTTGCTATTCTTATTAAATCTGAAGCAGTGTTTTCATCTGTGTAAAATTCCAATAAATTACCCATATTGAAAACCTTATACATTTCAATCCAATTACTATTACTTTGATTTTGAATCATTTCAAAAAGTGGCGGGGTGTTGAATAGGTTGTCTTTAACCACTTTTAAATTATCAATAAAATGAAGTATTTTGGTTTGTCCACCACCTGTGCAATGCACCATACCATGGATTTGATTGAAATGATTGTCAAGAATTTCACGAATAATGGGGCTAAATGTTCTTGTGGGCGATAGTATCATTTTACCAACTGATAGTTCATGCCCGTTTAGTTTTTCACTTAATTTTAAAGACCCTGTATAGACCAAATCTTGTGGAACTAGCGGATCAAAGCTTTCTGCATAATCTTTATAACTCGAAGAAAGTACATCATGTCTTGCCATTGTTAGGCCATTACTTCCCATACCTGCATTGTATTCTTTCTCGTAAGTTGCTTGGCCAAATGAAGCAAAACCTACAATTACATCACCCGCTTTAATTTTATGATTTGAAATTATCTGATTTCTCTTAGCTCTCGCGGTAACGGTGCTATCAACTATTATCGTTCTAACCAAGTCCCCTACATCAGCTGTTTCACCCCCTGTACTATGTATGTTAATGCCGTGTAGCCTAAGTATCTCCAAAAACTCTTCAGTCCCTTCTATAATAGTTGAGATTACCTCACCTGGAATCAGGTTTTTGTTTCTGCCAATGGTTGATGATAATACAATTTTGTCGTAAACCCCTGCACACAGCAAGTCATTTAGATTCATGACAATTGCGTCTTGAGCGATTCCCTTCCAAATACTTAGATCCCCTGTTTCTTTCCAATATAGATAGGCTAAACTTGATTTAGTTCCTGCTCCGTCAGCATGCATGATGTTGCAATATTCTTCATCATTGGTCAGATAATCAGGTACTATTTTACAAAATGCTTTAGGAAAAATTCCTTTGTCTATATTTTTAATGGCGGCATGCACGTCTTCCTTTTGCGAAGACACACCTCGTTTCATGTATTTATCGGAAATCATGTTGACAAAAATAGGTTTAATATTATTAAGTAAATAATCAAAATTTATGGAAATTATGATGCAAAAACTTATTAAAAAGTAAAAGGTTTAAATAAATGAAACTTATATTTGTCAAATTAAAAACTAAAAATTATGTCATTCGAATTACCAAAATTACCATATGATTACAATGCCTTGGAGCCTCATATTGATGCGCGTACCATGGAAATTCATCATAGCAAACACCATAATGCTTATGTTACAAATCTAAATGCTGCCATTGTTGGCACTGATGCAGAAAATCTAAGCATTGAAGAAATTTGCAAGCAAATTAGCAAATATCCTATGCCTGTAAGAAACAATGGTGGTGGTCATTACAACCACAGTTTGTTTTGGAGCATTTTAGGAATAAATAATGGCGCTAATCCAACTGGGAAATTGATGGATGCTATCAATGCAGACCTAGGTGGTATGGACAAGCTAAAAGAAGATTTTAACAAAGCTGCAACCACCCGATTTGGCTCAGGTTGGGCTTGGTTATGTGTTGAAAATGGAAAATTAAAAATTTGCTCTACACCAAACCAAGATAATCCTTTGATGGATGTGGTTACTGAGTGTAATGGAACTCCCATTTTAGCATTAGATGTCTGGGAGCATGCATATTACCTAAACTATCAAAATCGCAGACCTGATTATATAACATCTTTTTGGAATGTAATTAATTGGGATGAAGTTAGTCGTAGATACGAAGCAGCTATTTAATTTAAAAATCAAAGAGCGTCTGGCCAAAAGCTAGGCGCTCCTTTAATAATAAACCATGAGTCATTACGAATTAACCAATATCAAATCTATCAAGCTAACACCTGCAAATGATTTGATGAATTATACTTTTCCTGATACAGATATATTAAATCAAATTGAAGATAAAAGGGTAAGGATTACCAACCTAAGCAAAGCTTTAACTTTTGGAACAAGCAGTCAAAAAGGCAAATCCAGTTTGGTTCTTGATACTAATAATTGCCAAGTAAGAACAGAGGCAGTGGTTATTGGCTTTGATAACGCTAGTGTTTGGTTGGAAGGTAATATTAAATTACCTATGTCTGCATTAAGAAGTGTAGATTTTATTTAAGACTACTATTCTTCCTCTTCAAATGGTTTATGAATGGTGTAGTTTTTCCATCTATCAATTACTGCTTTAAACTCAAATGGTAATTCTGTTTCAAAAAACATTTCCTTATGTGTAGTTGGGTGAATGAATCCAAGTGATTGTGCATGCAATGCTTGTCTTGGCATAATTGCCATGGTATTCTCTACAAACTGCTTGTATTTAGCAAATTGGGTTCCTTTACGAATTCTATCACCATCATACGTACTATCAGCAAAAAGTGAGTGACCAATGCTTTTCATATGTACCCTTATTTGGTGTGTTCTACCCGTCTCTAATCTACATTCAATAAGTGTTACATAATGCATTCGCTCAAGTACTTTATAGTGTGTAACACTCCATTTCCCTTTGCTCTCATCGTCTTGCATTTGAAATATTTTTCGATCTCGGGTACTTCGTCCGATATAGCCAGTAATAGTTCCTTCATCTTCTAAAATATCGCCCCAAGCCAAAGCCACATATCTTCTCTTGATGCTGTGGTCGTAAAATTG
>CANHJJ010000064.1 GCA_947460565.1 Bacteroidota bacterium | reverse complement strand
TTGAAGGTTATATTTGTTGTTTGTACTACAAATTTAATACTTCTTAACGCTACTATTTGTCTGACTATCAAATATTTATAAACATTTTAATTAACACTTTATTATCCCGAACTCAGGTTAAATAGTTCTTTTATGTATTTTCAATAAAAAAAATCCCCCACCTTCTTTTGAAGATGAGGGATTATATATATTCATGTGCCCCCACATCGGGCTGGTTAATTGTGGCGTTGGAAGAGGCTTAGAACTAATTTCCTTTCAAAAGAAAGAGAAGTTTTACATCCCCCTGCCCCCTTCAAAGGGGGAAGGCGACCGCACATTGCCGTTGCAGGCGTCCTCGCCTGCAAATTCTAGCTACATCCCGTTGTAGTGCCGCAAGTCATACACGTATAACAAGTACCTGCTCTCATGGTCATGTTGCCACAAGCTCTGCAACTTGGTGCTGAATTATCACCAAACATATTACCTGATTTAGGTTTTACGATGCTGCTTTCTGCTTTTGCCATAGGTTGAACTGGCATATCCGTTTTCACGTTTTCGCTTCTAGTAAAACCAATAGGAGCAGGTGCTACAGACTCTGAAGCTTGCGGGGCACTTACCACCTCATGCACAGGTTGAGGAGCTACTCTGTTTACCAAGTTGTTTAACTTACCTTGGTTCAATGCTAAATGGTTACGTTGTGTTTCGGTTGGAGGAATTTGAACGAACTCTTCAATACCTAAGTATTCGAAACCTAACATACGGAACATATAATCAATAATTGAGGTTGCACTCTTAATATTATCATGTCCTGCTACCATACCTGCTGGCTCAAAACGAGTGAAAGTAAATTTATCTACGTACTCGCTCAATGGCACACCATATTGTAAACCTAATGATACTGCTATAGAGAAGCAGTTCATCAAACTACGAAGGGTTGCACCTTCTTTGTGTAAGTCAACAAAGATTTCACCCAAAGTTCCATCTTCGTATTCACCTGTACGCACAAATATGGTTTGTCCGCCCACAGTGGCTTTTTGAGTAAATCCACCACGTTTTCCAGGTAATGCTTTGCGAGCTACGATACCTGCTAATTTATGTTTGAAAGTAGTATCTGCAGTTGCATTTAGGATAGCTGTAGCGGCATCAAGCACCTGCTCAGGGGTTAATTCACCCACTGGTTTTAATGCATCATTACCCAACACGCTTTCTACTACTTCTTGCATTTCTTCTTCATCCACAGTATCGGATTTGTTAGATAGTGGTTGGCTTAGTTTGCAACCATCGCGGTATAAGGCGTTGGCTTTGGTACCTAGTTTCCAGCTTAACATGTAGCAATCTTTAATTTCATCCACAGTAGCCTCATTTGGCAGGTTGATGGTTTTAGAGATAGCACCCGATAAGAAAGGTTGTGCAGCAGCCATCATACGAATATGACCTTGTGCTGCAATATATCTTTGACCGATTTGACCGCATTTGTTAGCGCAATCAAATACAGGTAAATGTTCTTCTTTTAATAGAGGAGCACCCTCCACCGTCATGGTACCACAGATGTATACATTTGCCTCTTCGATCTCTTTTTTGGTGAAACCTAGTTTACGCAACATGTTAAAGTTTGGTTTGTTGTATTCATCTGCCGAAATACCCAATCGAGCCATGGTTTCTTCGCCCAAGGTCCATTGGTTGAAAGCAAATCCAATTTCGAAACTACCTGCAGCCGCTTTGTTTATTTTTTCGATGTCTGATTCGTTCAAACCTCTAAATAATAAACTCTCAGGATTGATATGAGGTGCACCATTTAAAGTAGCGTGCCCTGTTGCATATTTGATGATGGCATCTCTTTCGCTCTCGCTGTAACCTAAGTTTTTTAATGCAGAAGGCACAGATGAGTTGATGATTTTGAAATAGCCACCACCTGACAATTTTTTAAATTTAACTAATGCGAAATCAGGCTCGATACCAGTTGTATCGCAATCCATTACTAAACCTATTGTTCCAGTTGGAGCAATTACAGTAGCTTGTGCATTGCGGTATCCATATTCTTCACCCATTTGAACAGCTTTGTCCCAAGCGCTTGTAGCAGCAGTTAACAAATAATCAGGGCAATATTTAGGGTCGATTCCTACTGGCTTAACAGATAAACCTTCGTATGCATCGCTAGCGTTGTAGGCTGCATAACGGTGGTTACGCATTACACGCATCATGTGTTTTTTGTTTTCTTCAAAACGAGCGAAAGGTCCAAGGTATTTGGCCATTTCAGCTGAAGTTTGGTAAGCCACGCCATTTAATACAGCAGTGATAGCACCACAGATAGCAAATGCTTTTGGTGAATCGTAAGGAATACCAGCCACCATCAACATACTACCTAAGTTGGCATAACCCAAACCTAGTGTTCTGTAGTCGTATGATAATTGAGCTACCTCTTGTGAAGGGAACTGTGCCATCAATACAGATACTTCCAATACGATGGTCCAAAGGCGAGATGATTGCTCAAAACCTTTTACATCAAATTCTAAAGTATCAACATTGAAAAACTTCATTAAGTTTAATGAAGCCAAGTTACAAGCTGTATTATCTAAGAACATATACTCGCTGCATGGGTTAGATGCATTGATGCGTCCACCTTCAGGGCAAGTATGCCATTCGTTAATGGTTGTATCGTATTGTACACCTGGATCAGCACAAGCCCAGGCGGCTTCGCCTATTTTATCCCATAGGTCTTGGGCAGGGATTGTTTTCATTACTCGACCATCGGTACGAGCAGTTAAGTTCCAATCTTTACCTTGTTCTAAAGCTTCAAAAAACTCTTGTGGTATACGAACAGAGTTGTTTGAGTTTTGACCCGAAACAGTTGCATAAGCTTCACCTTCGTAGTCACTCGCATATCCTGCAGCTATTAAGGCAGCAACTTTTTTCTCTTCGTCTTTTTTCCAATTAATAAATTCAAGTATTTCTGGGTGATCTAAATCTAGACATACCATTTTAGCAGCACGTCTGGTTGTTCCACCTGATTTGATTGCACCTGCAGCACGGTCACCAATTTTTAAGAAACTCATCAATCCTGATGAACTTCCTCCACCGCTTAGTTTTTCTGCCGCCCCACGAATACGACTGAAGTTAGTTCCAACACCTGAGCCATATTTAAAGATACGTGCTTCACGCACCCACAAATCCATGATACCACCTTCATTCACCAAATCATCATCCACCGACAGAATGAAGCAAGCATGAGGTTGAGGTCTTTCGTAAGCCGAAGTGGATTTTTTTAATTTTCCATCGTTGGCATCTACATAATAATGTCCTTGAGGTTTACCTGTAATGCCATATGAGCTATGCAAACCTGTATTAAACCACTGAGGTGAGTTAGGCGCAGCATACTGCCCCATAATCATATAAACCATTTCTTCGTAGAAAACTTGTGCATCTTCACGTGTATCAAAATAGCCATAGTTTTCGCCCCATTGCATCCAGCAATGAGCCATACGGTGGGCTACTTGTTTTAAACTTGTCTCGCGACCTGTGGTTCCGTCAGGTTGAGGCACACCCGCTTTACGAAAGTATTTTTGCGCCAAAACATCTGTTGCCACTTGGCTCCAGAAATTTGGAACTTCAACATCTTTCATTTCAAATACGACACTTCCATTAGGATTTTTGATAACGGATGTGCGATAGTCGTACTCAAACATATCATATGGACTGATGCCTTCTTTTGTAAAGTAGCGCTCTACTTTAAGGCCTTTTTGATCGGTGGTTTTTTTTGTGCCTTTGCTCATGGTTGTTAATGGAACTAATTTGTTAAATACTATATGTTATACTTTTATTATTTCTATTATCTCAAAACCTATTAAATCTATGTTAAGCTAACATTTATGTTTTGTAAATATTGGCCTAAAAAATCTTAGGGAGTTTTAATCCAAAAGTGAGTGTATTCGATTGCTATTTCAAAAAGGGATTTCCACACCCATATATGTGGATACTAGATTTTCTATTAGGCTGTAAAGCGTCACGCTGTTTATAATATAAGTTATACACAAACCACCCCTTATCCACAGCGACTTCGTAGCCCTTAACAATTTGTTAAGAATCAAACCCTTGTATCTTTTTGAGTACACATTGCCATGAAAATTTTCCTTTGAGTCGCGGTGTATTGAAATCCAAAATTCAGCCTGATTTTTTACCTTATTTTAGGGATTTGAAGAAAAAAATTGACTAGATGCTCAGCACCAAAATATCAAATCCATATCGAACTAAAAACTATATTCGCCCAAAATTTAAAAAAATGACTAAAGGACCTATTTCAAATTTTATTGAAACACACTATAAACACTTTAATGCTGCTGCTTTGGTGGATGCTGCTAAAGGATATGAAACCCATTTAACCGAAGGTGGAAAAATGATGGTAACCCTTGCAGGTGCCATGAGTACTGCTGAGTTAGGAAAATCATTATCAGAAATGATCCGCCAAGGAAAAGTGGATATTATTAGCTGCACGGGTGCTAACCTTGAAGAAGATATCATGAATCTTGTTGCACACAGCCACTACAAGCGTGTTCCAAACTATCGAGATTTGTCACCACAAGAAGAGTGGGATTTATTAGAAAACCATTACAACCGTGTGACGGATACTTGCATACCTGAAGAAGAAGCTTTCCGTAGGTTGCAAAAGCATATTCATAAAATATGGAAAGATGCTGATACTGCAGGAGAGCGATACTTCCCACATGAATACATGTACAAAATATTATTGAGTGGTGAACTTGAACAATACTATGAAATTGATCCTAAAAACTCTTGGATGTTGGCAGCTGCTCAACACAATCTTCCCATTGTAGTGCCAGGTTGGGAAGACAGTACGATGGGTAATATTTTTGCCTCGTATGTGATCAAAAATGAAATCAAAGCTAGCACCATGAAAAGTGGCATTGAATACATGGCTTGGTTAGCTGATTGGTACACAAAAAATAGCGGTGGTAAAGGCGTAGGTTTCTTTCAAATAGGCGGGGGTATTGCGGGCGATTTCCCAATTTGCGTGGTTCCAATGTTGTATCAAGATATGGAAATGCATGATGTTCCATTCTGGGGTTATTTCTGTCAAATTTCAGATTCGACCACCAGTTACGGATCATATTCAGGCGCTGTTCCAAATGAGAAAATCACTTGGGGTAAATTAGACATTCATACACCAAAATTCATTGTTGAAAGTGATGCTACTATAGTTGCACCTTTGATGTTTGCTTGGATTTTAGGTTGGTAATATTATATATTCACCATACGAAAAAGGCAGCCTAGGGGCTTTCTTTTTCGTATGACTTAATGATTTTTTTCTATTAGCTAAAGTTTAAAGCCGTTATTTTCACCATAAGATATTTGACATAAACTCAATCCACAAGCCGGAACCGATTGACCTGCTTCGCTTCTGTTCTTACTTTCGATAATGTTTCTTACCTCTTGGATGGATATTTTTCCATAACCCACATCTAGTAGGGTTCCTACAATAGCCCTTACCATATTTCGCAAGTACCTATCAGCTCTGATGGTAAATACCAAGGTGTGATCATCTATATATGCCCATTCAGCTTTCATTATTTTGCAATTGAATGTTTTTACTTGTGTATGCACTTTGCTAAAGCATTCAAAATCCAAGTATTCAAAAAGTACTTGTGCCCCTTCATTCATGGCATTTAAATCAATCTTTCTTGTATTGAGCCAAGCTGTTTCATATAAAAAAGGGCTAGGCTTGTTTATAATATGGTATTCATATTCTCGCCAAAGCGCGTCAAATCTTGCGTTGAAATCCTCTTTTACTTGAAACAAATCATAGATAGCTATGTCCTTTGGCAAAACCTTGTTGAGTTTGTAAACAATGTCATGGCAATCATTTATCCATTCAGCATCAAAGTGCGCATAGAAATTGCTTGCATGCACCCCTGTGTCAGTTCTTCCACATCCAAGTGTTTCAATATTTGTTCCAATAAGCATACTTAGTTTCTCATCTAAAGTTTGCTGCACAGTTTTGGCATTTAGCTGTTTTTGCCAGCCATTATAATTTGTTCCTTTGTATGCTAATTGAATCAGGTAACGCATATTTGTATCCTACAAAAATGCATTATTATTGTAAAATCAAACATGCAAACGGCAAATAAAATTATTGATATTGATAAAGCTTTTGCGGATAAGAACCCGCAACTGTTCAAAATGCTACCAAAATTTATTTTGAACTGGATAAAAAAAATTATTCACCAAGATGATATTAACCAACACCTTGCTGAAAATATCAACTTAGATGGCATGCAATATTCTGCTGCGGCAGTTGAAAGGTTGGGGGCTGTAAGACTTTCTCGAGGCATTGAAAATATTCCCAAAACAGGGGGAGTAATTATTGCTAGTAATCATCCTTTAGGAGGTGTAGATGGAATGGCTCTCATAGCAGAAGTAGCTAAGGTTAGACAAGATATAAAGTTTATTGTAAACGATTTACTTATGCAGTTTCCGCAGTTTGAAGAGGTTTTTATTCCAGTAAACAAACTCGGCACCAACACTAAAACCAACCTTGAAAGGATTGAGAGATACTATGCAGAAGGCAGGTGTATGATTGTTTTTCCTGCGGGCTTGTGTTCAAGAAAGCAAGGTGGCCAAATTATGGACTTGAAGTGGCATAAGAGTTTTTTAAGCAGAGCACTCAAATATAATTTGCCTATTATCCCCACTTTTATTGACGCCAAAAATAGTAACAGATTCTACAATTTAGCGAATATACGCAAGCATCTAGGTATCAAAGCCAATATCGAGATGTTTTTTTTACCTGATGAAATGTTTAAGCAAAATGGAAAAACAATTGAAATCACCTTTGGTAAATCCATTGAGGCAAAGGCCATTGACAAATCTTATACTTTAGAAAATTGGGCGCAAATAATAAAGTTATATATTTACACACTCAAACAAAAACCTTTAAACGATTTTAGTTTATACTTGAAACATTCAAAATAACCACTTTTGCAAGCTGTAATTAGTAAAATAGATAGGGCCTTATTAAAGGCAGAGCTTACTCCGGAGCGATATATTAGGCCTACGAATAACATCGAAAATGAGATTTATATTTTTGATGGCAATTCTTCACCTAACTTGATGGCAGAGGTTGGCAGGTTACGCGAAATATCTTTTAGGGAAGCAGGAGGAGGAACCGGAAAGCCAGCAGATGTGGATGAATATGATACCGGAATGTATGCCTATAAACAATTGATAGTTTGGAATCCAGAGGATGAAGAGATTATCGGTGGATACCGTTTTGCATTATGCAGCGAAGCCAAAGATGATAAAGAAAATTACCACCTTTCAACTTCTGAAATATTTGTTTATTCCGATAAACTTAAAAAGGAGTATTTCCCATATACAATCGAATTAGGAAGAAGTTTTGTTCAACCCATTTATCAGCCAAGTCTTGACAATCGAAAAGGACTTTTTTCGCTAGATAATTTGTGGGATGGATTGGGTGCACTTACTGTGTTATACCCTCATATCAAATATTTCTTTGGTAAGGTTACCAATTACCAGCAGTTTAGCAAAGAAGCCCGCGATCATATCTTAAGTTTCATGCACTTTTTCTTTCCCGAAAATGAGCAATTGATGCAAATACCAAATCCATTGGTGATGGAGACTGATTGCAATGGCTTTATTGGTAAAATCAAGGGTTTGAATTTTAAAGATGCTCACTTGGTGCTAAATAAAACCGTAAGGTCATTAGGCGAATACATACCCCCTTTGTTTAACAATTACATGAATTTAAGCCCAACCATGCGCACCTTTGGCACCGCTGTTAACGGGCATTTTGGCAATGTAGAGGAAACAGGTATCATGGTTACGATTGCCGATATTTACCCGAGCAAAAAAGACAGGCATATCAATTCTTATATTGAGTATCTGAAAACAAAAGGTAATTAGGCCTTTTTCATTATTTTCGCAGTTCATTTTTTATCAAACAAAATTTATTAGGAGATTATATTGTGCAACAGTTTTTAATTAAAGATTTAGCAAAATACGAAGGTCAAACCATCACACTTCAAGGATGGGCAAGCAACCGAAGAGATAGCAAAGGCCTATATTTTATTGTGCTTCGCGATGGCACTGGATGGTGCCAATGTGTGGTAAGTGCAGAAACTGTGAGTGCAGAAGTATTTGAAAATTGCAAACAAATTTCGCTTGAAACATCTATAGAAATCACTGGTAAAATTGTTAAAGATGAAAAGCAAATTGGCGGTTTCGAAGTACAAGCAGTAGATGTAAAAGTAATAGCTGTGGCTGAGGAGTATCCCATTGCAAAAAAAGAACATGGCGTTGAGTTTTTAATGGACAAAAGGCACTTATGGCTTCGTAGCCAAAGACAATGGTCTATTATGAAAATTCGTAACCAAATTATATTTGCTATACATAAGTTTTTTCAAAGTGAAGGCTTTGTGCAAATGGATGCCCCTTTGTTTACAGGCAATGCATGTGAAGGTACAACCAATTTGTTTGAAACAGAATTTTATGGTGATACTGCCTACTTGAGTCAAAGTGGTCAATTGTATGGTGAGGCAATGGCTTTTGCTATGGGTAAAATATACACCTTTGGACCTACTTTTAGGGCTGAAAAATCTAA
>CANHJJ010000063.1 GCA_947460565.1 Bacteroidota bacterium | reverse complement strand
TTTTGTTATCACTCAAATATTATTATTTTGGTATAGTGCAAAATATAAACATAATCCAAATAGGAAAGCTTTATATTACCCTGATAACCATAAGTTAGAATATATTTGGACCATTGTTCCAGCCATTGTGCTGACTGTTTTAGTAGTGCGTGGTTTAATTACTTGGAATAAAATCATGTATCAAAAAGACGAAAAAGCCATCAATGTCGAAGTTTTCGGATATCAATTTGGATGGAATGTTAGATATGCTGGTACTGATAACAAATTAGGCTTTCATGATTTTAGAACAGTGGGTGTTATCAATCCTTTGGGTGTTGATACTACTGATGAAAAGGCCTTTGATGATGTTGTAACAAATGAGTTACATTTACCAGTTGGTGTGCCTGTTCATTTTCATTTTAGAGCTAAGGATGTAATTCATGGTGCTTATTTCCCTCACTTTAGAGCTCAAATGAATGTAGTTCCGGGTTTACCAACACAATTAGAGTTTATACCAACAGTTACTACTGCTGATATGAGAGCAAAATTAAATCAACCGACTTTTGATTACGCTCTTTTGTGCAATAAAATCTGTGGTTCAGCTCACTATAGAATGAAAATGAAAATTGTTATCGAGAGTCAAGCCGAATACGAAAAATGGATGAAAGAACAACCGGCTCTTGTCAATAAGGCAGCTGCTCCAAAAGTAGAAGAAGTTGCTACACCTACTGCAGACAGCAAGAAAAAGGATAAAAAAGAAGTAGCTTTAAATTAATTCATTAGTAAAAATAATTAAATAAAAGTTTTATATGAGTAACACACATGACAATCATGAAGCAGTAGGACACCACGATGAACATGCGCATCATGAAGAGAATTTTGTAAGCAAGTACATTTTCAGTATGGACCACAAGATGATTGCAAAACAGTTTTTAATAACTGGAATCATCATGGGAACCATCGGTATGTTAATGTCACTTGTTTTTCGTCTTCAACTTGCCTACCCAGATACAAAATTTGCTTTTTTTGAGTCGATTTTAGGTCATTGGGGAAAGGATGGAAAGCTTGATCCTAATTTTTATCTAGCATTAATAACAATTCATGGCACCATCATGGTGTTTTATGTTTTAACTGCTGGTTTGAGTGGCACTTTTTCTAATTTATTAATACCTCTTCAAGTTGGAGCAAGGGATATGGCTTCACCTTTTATGAATATGCTTTCATATTGGTTTTTCTTTATTTCTTCTATTGTATTATTATGCTCATTATTTGTAGAGGGTGGGCCAGCTTCAGCAGGTTGGACAGTTTACCCACCTTTATCAGCATTACCAAAAGCCATTCCAGGTTCAGGTGCAGGTATGACATTGTGGTTAGTGGCCATGGTATTGTTTATAGTTTCTGCCTTGTTAGGGGGTATCAACTATATCACTACTGTATTGAACATGCGTACTAAAGGAATGAAAATGACAAGAATGCCTTTAACTATATGGGCTTTCTTAATCACTGCTGTTTTAGGTTTGTTGTCATTTCCAGTATTATTAGGTGGTTCATTACTACTTGTATTTGATAGAAGTTTTGGAACTTCTTTCTATTTAAACGAAATTGTTGCTGAATTAGCTGGTGGTATTGAAAGAACGGGTGGTTCTCCAGTATTATTTCAACATTTATTTTGGTTCTTAGGTCACCCAGAGGTTTATATTATTTTATTACCTGCTTTGGGTATCACTTCAGAAGTAATTGCTACAAACTCTCGTAAACCAATCTTTGGCTACAGAGCCATGATTATTTCAATACTTGCCATCGCATTCCTTTCGTTTATTGTTTGGGGTCACCATATGTTTATGACTGGTATGAATCCATTCTTAGGTTCAGTATTTATGTTAGGAACCTTAATTATTGCTGTGCCTTCGGCAGTAAAAACCTTTAACTACCTAGCCACTCTTTGGAAAGGCAATATCAAACTTACCCCTGCTATGTTGTTTGCCATTGGTTTGGTTTCATTCTTTATCTCTGGTGGTTTAACAGGTATATACTTAGGTAATGCTGCATTAGATATTAATTTGCATGATACATACTTTGTAGTTGCTCACTTCCATTTGGTAATGGGTAGTGCTGCTATTTTTGGTATGATGAGCGGTATTTACCATTGGTATCCAAAAATGTTTGGAACCATGATGAGTAAATCTCTAGGATATATTCACTTCTGGTTAACTTTCATCTCAGCATATTGTGTATTTTTCCCAATGCACTTTATGGGTTTAGCGGGTGTGCCAAGAAGATATTATGCAAATACTGCCTATGATCAATTCAATGTGTTTATTGATATGAATCAATTTATCACCATTGCCGCCATTTTAGGTGGTATTGCACAGTTGATATTCTTGTTTAATTTCTTTTATAGCATAAGAAATGGAAAACGTTCACCAAAAAATCCTTGGGACTCAAATACATTGGAATGGACGGCCCCAGTTGAGCATTTGCATGGCAACTGGCCAGGAGAAATTCCTCATGTATATCGTTGGCCATATGATTATAGCAAACCAGGTGAAGAAAGTGATTTTATTCCTCAAAACATACCAGATGAGTCTCAAAATGGAGATCCTATGGTAGAGCCAAAAGCCCCTGCTGTTCCTCATCATACTGAAGCTCCTCCTATGCAAGCGCATGTTAAAGAGGTAGTAATGTTTGCCGGATTGAGAAGGTTGTTTGGTTTTGCAGGATAATTCATTGTTAGAAGAAAAAAAATATGAGAGGCGGTTTAGAAATTTTGGTATAGCTACCATAACCGCAGTGTTCTTTTTAATTTTTGTCGGAGGATTGGTACGAAGCACGGGTAGTGGAATGGGTTGTCCTGATTGGCCAAAGTGTTTTGGACAATATGTTCCACCCACAGATATCAGCCAATTACCAAGTGATTATAAAACACAATTCGCTGTTAATGGAAAAGAAATAGCTGATTTTGATACTTTCAAAACGTGGACAGAATATGTCAATCGTTTAATAGGTGTTGTCATTGGCATTTTAATTTTTTTAACAATCGTTTTTTCATATCCTTATCTTAAAACACAAAACAAAAAAATATTTTGGTTGAGTTTCTTAGCCTTTATATTGGTAGGGTTTGAGGGATGGATTGGATCTAAGGTTGTGTCTACTGATTTAGCTGTAAGTTTGATAAGCATTCATATGCTGTTAGCTTTGGCCATTGTAGGATTGTTAATTTATACCATCACAAATTCTCAAAGTTTTGTAATAGTACAATTACAGGAAAATAAATGGATTAAACCTCTTTTATTGTTTACCATTATTATTTCAATTGTTCAAACCATTAGTGGAACCCAAGTGAGAGAAATGGTTGATGAGGTAGCAAAGAGAATTGACAACAGATTTCTATGGATTGAAGAATTAGGGAATATGTTTAAGTTCCATAGAAGTTGGTCTATTTTAAACTTGCTTGTATCAATTGTATTAATGGTACAATATAAATCAGCCTTCGACAGAAATTCGTTAATATACAGATCAGGTTTAGCATTGATTCTGTTAATGGCTGTTCAGGCATTTACAGGAAAAATACTTAGTCTTTTTGGTTTTCCGGGCTACTTACAGAGCGTTCATTTAACACTAGGTAGCATAACAGCAGGATTACAGATGTTTATCTTCATCCTTGCATTTTTTAAGACTAAAAAAATATAGGTTAATTACTATCTTCATTTTTAGATGGTTTTTAATCACAACAAACAATAACAAAACAGAGTGAAAGAAACATTAGAAATAAACTTAGTAAAGTCAGAATCGATAAGTGCAAAGTTGAAAGACTACTTGTTATTGGTTAAGTTAAGACTTAGCCTGTTGGTGGTTTTTTCTTCAGTGGTTACTTATTTAACTGCTGCTATGGGTCATTCCATTAATTGGTTTGAGTTATCGATGTTAGCCTTAGGTGGTTTTTTTGTTACGGGTTCTGCTAATGGTATCAATCAAATAATTGAGAAAGATTTTGATAAATTAATGCATAGAACGGCCAATCGACCATTGGCTACCAATAGAATTTCTATATTGGAAGCAGCTATTTTTTGCACCCTTTTGGGTTTAATTGGTGTAGCGCTCATAGGGTTTTACTTAAATAAAACAAGTAGTTTGTTGGCCTTAGCTTCATTGCTATCATATGCTTTTATATATACCCCGCTAAAAAGGGTCTCTCCAATATCTGTATTGGTGGGTGCTTTCCCTGGAGCAGTGCCTGCCATGTTGGGTTGGGTTGCTTTCACAGGCACTATTGGTATTGAAGCTTTGGTGTTTTTTGGCATTCAATTTTTCTGGCAGTTCCCACATTTTTGGAGTGTAGCTTGGTTGCTTGATGATGATTACAAACGTGCTGGTTTTAAAATGCTTCCATCTACACCCGGTCGTGATAAAGGGACGGCTCTGCAAACATTGGCATTTACATTGGTATTAGTACCATTTGGAATATTACCTGCGTATTTGGGATTTGCTGGCATAATTTCGACTATTATTGCTGTATCAGGAGGTATTTGGATGAGCTACAATGCCTATTTGTTGTTTAAATCGTGCGACATTGCATCCGCAAAGAGATTAATGTTTTCGGCATTTATTTATTTGCCTTTGGTGCAATTGGCATTTTGGTTGGATAAAATATAAAGGAAATGAAAGCAGATATGATAAATGAATTAAGCAAAACGGACGAACGTGAAAATGATTTTATCAATCCGAAGAAATTTGGTTTGTGGTTGATTATTGTTGCAAGTGTTATGCTTTTTGCTGCTTTCACAAGTGCTTATATTGTTAGAAGGGGAGAAGGAAATTGGGAGTTATTTGATTTACCAGCTGTATTTGCGTATAATTTGATAACAATAATATTAAGCAGTATTTTCATGCAAATGGCTTTTGTTTCGGCCAGAAAAGATGAGATTAGTAAAACTAAATTAACCTTGCTATTAACCATGGTATTGGGAGTCGTGTTTTGCTTCCTGCAATACCAAGGTTGGAAAGAGTTGGTTAAAAACAGCGTTTATTTGGTCGGTAATCCTTCTGGTTCATTTATTTATGTGATTTCAGGGGTGCATATGTTGCATGTGATAGGTGGATTGGTATTTGTTTCCATCATGTTATTACAAACATTCAGATACAAAGTTCATAAGAAGAGTCTATTATATTTAAATATGTGCACTACCTATTGGCATTTCATTGGTATTTTGTGGGCATATTTATTTATTTTCTTTAAAATGTACAGATAGAATTTTATAATTGAAACATTAATTAAATAGAATATAAAAATGGCAAACACTACTACACTCGAAGCCGAAAAGAAATATACTTGGGGCGGAGGAAAATCTCCGTTCACGGTAAGTTATGGTAAACTAATGATGTGGATTTTTTTACTTTCAGATGCGTTTTCCTTCTCATCTTTGTTAGTTACTTATGGATTTATTAGATTTACTTTTCCAGCTTCTGGAGCTAATGAAATAGTTAAACCTTTGTCTCATACAGCTGATAATTTTGTTGAGGCTATGAGAGAGGCTCATTTATTTTCACCTGAACATTGGCCTTTGCCTGAGTTAGTATTTAATCATTTTCCTTTTTTACATGGTTTGCATTTGCCCTTATTCTTTGTAAGTTTAATGACATTTGTGCTTATCTTTAGTTCGGTTACAATGGTATTGGCTGTTGAAGCTGGCCATAGAAATGCTAAAAAAGAAGTTGCATTTTATATGCTTTTAACCATTTTTGGTGGTATTGCTTTTTTAAGTTGTCAAGCATGGGAATGGTCGCAATTCATTACTGAAGGTGCTTCACTTCATGGCAATCCTTTTGGACCAACCGCATTTGCAGCCCTATTTTTTATTGTGACGGGCTTCCATGGTTTCCACGTTTTCTCTGGTGTGGTGCTCAATTTTATTATTTATGTAAACGTTTTAGATGGTACCTACGAAAGACGTGGTCATTATGAGATGGTCGAAAAAGTGGGATTATATTGGCACTTTGTAGATTTAGTTTGGGTGTTTGTATTCACATTCTTCTATTTGATATAATTTTTAGCAATTACACATAACTTATTCTAATAAATAATATGGAACATACAGAACATTTAGAGCATACAGAGTCTCCAGCTGATATTAAAAAACAAATTTGGAGAACATTTTGGATTTTATCATTTCTCACTGTTATTGATATCGTATTGTATTTCGCATTACTTTCCTATCACTCCATGTGGAAAAATACATTATTCATCCTATTAGGCGTTGTTAAAGCTTTTTATATCGTTGCCGTTTTTATGCATATGAAATTTGAGCGCAAGGCTTTGGCAGGTATAATTATACTTCCTTTTATGCTAGTGTTAGTCCTTATTTGGCTTGTGCTTATTGAAGGAGGCTATACTTTTGATTTGAGATAAAAATCTAGTGAAAAAATCATTCTACATAGCAGCGGGGGTTATTTTAATCCCCGTTTTAGTTTATTTTCTTTTAAAAGCTGGAAACACTAGTTTTAAAAGACTTCCATATTTAGGCGAGAGAATTGCCCCTGACGGTATCAACCAAATGGATACGATTTATTATTCTATTCCTGATTTTGAGGTCACAGATCAAAGAGGCAAAAAATTAAACCATGCAAGTTTTCAAAACAAAATATTTGTGGCTAATTTCTTCTTTGCTTCTTGTCAGGAGGTTTGCCCTGCCATGAACAAAAAGTTGGCAGTTGTTTATGATAAATTTAAAGAATTTTCTGAAATTGAGTTTGTTTCATTCACAGTTGATCCTGAAAATGATAGTACTTCGGTATTATTTGAATATTCGAAAAAATATAATGCAGACCCAAAGATTTGGCATTTTGTAAATACTAATTTAGATGCGACTAGTAAAATAGGGCAAGGATTTTTATTGCCAATTTCAAAAGAGGATAAAACAATTGACCATAGTCAGCAGTTAATTTTAATAGACAAAGAAAAACATATTAGAGGCGTTTACAATAGTTTCGATGAAGAAGATATGAAACGCTTAAATGACGAATTAAAAGTATTATTATATGAGTACCACCAACCTGGAAAGTAAAGATAAATTAGTTCTAAAAGTTGTTATTGGTTTATCCCTTTTTGTTTTTTTTACAGTAGTAGTTCTAAATAAACAAATTTTACCAAAACCGAGTGCAATCCCATCATGGACTTATATACTACCTATGATAAATGCTATTATTAATGGCACGTGTAGCATTCTTTTATTGGTCTCATTATATTTTATTAAAAGAAGAAATATTGAGATACACAAACAAATTAATCTAATTGCCTTTGTGCTTTCTAGTTTGTTTTTGGTATGTTATATCTTATACCATTGGTTATCTAAAGAAACTGTATACGGAGATATGGACCACGATGGTTTATTGAGTGAAGCTGAATCACTAGCGGTTGCTTCATCCAAGTCTATTTACTATTTCATTCTTATATCACACATTGTATTAGCTGCAATAGTTCTTCCCCTGGTATTATTATCATTTTATAGTGGTTTGCAACTTGATGTAGATAAACACAAAAAATTAGTACGTTATTCTTTTCCTATTTGGCTTTACGTAACCATTACCGGTGTAGTGGTTTATTTCATGATTAGTCCATTTTACCCGATATAATAATCAGCATTTTCTAAGCATTTATTGGTAGCATTTTTGCTATAGGCTTTTGTATATTTGTTATTCATTTAATGAAAAAATCAAAATTACTTCATTCCAAACCGATTAAGTGGTTATATAGACTGACCCAAAATATGGGTTTCCCTGGCAACAAAAACTTAAGTATGTATGCTGTAATGGAGTTTTTTGTCAGAACCGTTTCAAAAAAGGATCTTCAAATGAGAAGCTCTGCCCTATCCTTCACCTTTTTCTTGGCATTATTTCCATCAACTATTTTCTTTTTTACTTTAATTGCCTATTTGCCAGTCAAACAAGATCATGCTAAGATATTGTTTTTTATTTCTGAAATGATGCCTAAAAGTGCTTATGAAACCATAAGTGAAACACTTGAAGATATTCTAAAAACACAGCGAAGAGGATTACTTTCAGTCGGTTTTTTTTCAGCCTTATACTTTTCTACCAATGGCTTTCATTCATTAATGAATTCGCTTAATAAATACAGTGGAACCGAAGAGAATAGACCTTTTTGGAAACAAAGACTAGTGGCATTTGGTTTAACTTTTTTCGCATCGGTTTTAATTCTACTTTCTGTTTTGATGATAACAATAGGTAATATTACCATTAAGTGGCTTAGCAAAAATCATTGGTTGCCTAATGGTGGCTCAGCCTTTGCCTTAAATACGCTTAATTATTTGATTGTGGCACTCATCTGTTTTGCAATTGTTGGTGCTATATATTACTATGCCCCAGCAAAGCATCGCATGTGGAAGTTCTTTTCAGCGGGAGCTATATTTGCATGTATTAGCATTTTGGTCACTACAACTGGTTTTTCATACTATGTTAATTATTTCAATACCTACAACAAAGTATATGGTTCGATAGGTGTCCTAATTGTTATCATGATGCTTATCTACATCAATATGTATATTTTGCTTTTAGGTTATGAATTGAATGTTGCCATTGATTTGGCTGCCAAGCAAGAGAATAAAAACATTGCTCGCAGACAGAGACAAAACAAAATAATATTCCTCGATATACCCAATGACGAATCAAACAATAATTAGAAACTTTTATTACAAACGCTTGTTTATTTGTTAAAGTTATGAGAAGAAAAGTTAGAGTAGGTGGTGTGCCAGAGCATTTCAACTTAGCTTGGCA
>CANHJJ010000062.1 GCA_947460565.1 Bacteroidota bacterium | reverse complement strand
TTTATTTCGCGATACCGAAAAGAGGCAACCATGGGTCTTGATGAAGTGGAGATTGAAAACATCAAGAATACAACAAGCAAATTTCGCGAACTCGAAAAAAGAAAGCTAAGCATACTTGAAACCATAAAAGAACAAGGAAAGTTAACACCCTCATTAGAGCAACTAATCACTGATTGCTGGGATTCAAATGCCCTTGAAGATATCTACCTGCCCTACAAACCCAAGCGCAAAACAAAGGCTAGCACAGCAAGAGAAAATGGTCTTGAGCCTTTTGCTTTATGGCTAATAAAAGAATTGCCACAAGATGTATTATTTGAAGCGAGTAAATTCATAAATGACAAAGTGAACTCTGAAGAAATGGCTTTGCAAGGCGCAAGAGATATCATTGCGGAATTGATTAACGAGGATAGCAATATTAGAAGCATGATACGTTTGCATTTTGAAAAACATGCCATTCTTTATACAAAAGTGAGCAAAGGAAAAGAAGTTGAAGGCAATAAATACCAAGATTATTTTAGTTTTGATGAGCCTTTAAATCGCTGTCCTTCTCATCGCTTATTAGCAGTTTTTAGAGGTGAAGAGGAAGGTTTCCTTAAACTTAGTATTGAGCCTGATGAAGATATCATTATTAAAAAAATTGAATACCAATACATCAAACGCCATACTGAAAGTAGCAAGCAATTAGCCATTGCTATTAAAGATGCATACAAAAGACTTTTGGCTCCTTCAATGGAAAATGAATTTCGGTCATTGGCTAAAGCCCGAGCTGATGAAGAGGCCATAAAGGTATTTGCTGAAAACCTACGTCAATTGCTTCTTTCAGCACCTTTGGGTAATAAAAGAATTTTGGCCATCGACCCTGGATTCCGATCGGGATGCAAGGTGGTTTGTTTGAATGAAGAAGGTAAACTATTAGCTGATGATATTATATACCCAAACGAACCACAGCGTGAGCTGGCTAAAGCCAGCGAGAAAATAAAACAATTGGTTCAAAAATTTAACATTGAAGCCATAGCCATTGGCAATGGAACAGCAGGAAGAGAAACAGAGGATTTAGTAAAGAATATTACTTTCCATAACAAACCCGAAATTTATATGGTAAATGAAAATGGGGCTTCGGTTTATTCTGCCTCTGAAGTGGCACGTGATGAATTTCCAGATAAAGATGTTACGGTGAGGGGTGCTGTTTCTATTGGACGTAGGCTTGCCGACCCATTGGCAGAATTGGTAAAGATAGACCCAAAGTCCATTGGTGTTGGGCAATACCAGCATGATGTGGACCAACATAAACTTAAACACAGCCTTGATTCGGTGGTGCAAAGTTGCGTTAATAATGTTGGGGTTAATTTAAACACTGCTAGCAAAAGTTTGCTTACCTATGTCTCAGGTTTGGGGCCACAAATAGCCCAAAATATAGTTGCTTACAGAAACGAACATGGCTCATTTAGCAGTCGTGCACAATTAAAAAAAGTACCACGATTGGGAGAAAAAGCTTTTGAACAATGTGCAGGATTTTTAAGAATTAGTAAATCAAAAAATGCCTTAGACAACAGTGCTGTTCACCCAGAAAGTTATCATATAGTTGAGCAAATGGCCAAAGACCAACAATGCAAAGTAGAGGATTTAATACATAATGAAAGCCTCCGAAAAAACATTAACCCATCTAAATATGTTATCGAAAATTTCGGACTTCCTACCATCAACGATATTATTCAAGAACTTGCAAAACCTGGCAGAGACCCAAGAGCGACATTGCAAGCATTTAGCTTTGCTGATGTAAAAAAGCCGGAGGATTTGTATGTAGGAATGGTGCTTCCAGGTATTGTTACCAATATTACAAACTTTGGTTGCTTTGTAGATATTGGTGTGAAGCAAGATGGCATGGTGCATATTTCTCAATTAGCCAATCGTTTTGTAAGAGACCCAAACGAAGTTGTTAAATTGCAACAACAAGTACAAGTAAAAGTTCTTGAACTCGACTTGCAAAGAAAAAGAATCAGCCTTACGATGAAGTTGGAAGGATAATAAAAGATAGAGACAATATGAAAAACAAGAATTAGATAAGGCATTCTGATATATGATGGAGATTACAATCAAAAACAATTCTGCATAGCTCATATGGCTTGATTTGATTTTGCAACTCCATTTCTTTGCTAGTTCACAATTAATCTTTTTGTAATTATACCCTCACCTGTTTCTAAGCTAATAAAGTACATCCCTTGCTTGTCAATTCGGATGAATTGCTCATTGCTACCATCTTTCACTAATGTTTCTGATACGATAGAACCATTTACTTGAATTATTCTTAAAATTCCATTTTGAATATTTTTATCAAATCGTATATTTAGATTTTGTTGAGCACTTATAGGATTCTGAAACTGAAACAAATTCTCTTCTTTCATATTGCTTATTCCCGAATTACCAGATTGATGGATGACACCAATTGCGTCCAAATCAAAGCCAGAAGAGCCAAATGGCGTAGGCCAAGGGTCATTTATTTTAACACCTCTTGAATCTCTTCTAGCAAAAGTATTATCCATACTGCCCACCACATCCACAATGCGTATATGAGTAATTTGATTGATATTGATGCTTGATAAAGGCAAGAATTCATCTAAATCAAAAGGGGTTCCATAGTTGCCAATGTATTTACCCGCAAGGTTATTTATTTTTGATGCATCTACTCCGCTAAATTGATCTATTTGTTGGCTTGTATCGGTATTTGAAATGGCATTAAATCTTACAAAATGATTCCCATCTGAACTTACTTCAACAAAAGCTAATTCTAAATAATATGAGCCAGAACCAAATGGAAAACCATTTTCAAAAACAGCAAAATCATAGCCTGGGCCATTATTTATTGGGGGATTAAATGTTAAGATAGCTTCTCCCCCATCACCTAAGCTTACAACACCATTTCCAGGTGCTCCATTGGCAGATTCTTCAGTTCCTGCATCCACTCTGCCCAATGCCGTATCAGCTTTATTTTGCCATCCGCGCTTAATAGCGCAAGCTTTCGCCCAATTAACAAAAATTGAACTATCCTTATGAATAGCCGAAGTACCATCTGTGCCAACTTGCGGTGCAAACTGAGCTTTCCCTACTAAGTTCAATACGCAAAATAGGCAAACAACTATTTTCTTCAATTGACTCACTTTAAAATGAATTAGTATTTTGTATGTTTATATGCAGCAATATTATGAATAATTAAGATTGATTTGCTCTTTTTATACCCACTTTATAAAACAAAAAAGCCTTGATAATTTCTTATCAAGGCTCTTCAAAATTACAATAATTTTATTTTTCAATTATTAGTTTACTTGTTTGAACTTTTTCACCATCGTTGCATTCAAGCATATAGATTCCTTTATTTTTTAATCCCGAAATGTCGAGCACATTTTTATTTAAGCCTTCAACACCTTCAAAAGTATTTGTTATTACTAACTTACCGTTAATGTCATATACCCTTACTTCAACTGTTTTATTACTTGATAGGGTAAAGTCAACATTTACTTCATTTTGAGCAGGATTGGGAAAAATAGTATAGTTGCTTTCAGTTTTTGAGGTCTGTGGTGCACTCATTCTATATGCTACACTACTAGTATTAGCAATTAATGAATAACAGTTAACAGCACTAAAAGCGCTATTGTATCCGATTACTTTCACATAATATGTACCTACAGCACCATTGTTATATTTAACCGTTTCAGAAGTTGTACTTGCATTTAATGAAGATGTTAATAATGTGCCCGCAGAGTTGTACAAATACAAATCATAATCAGCCGGGAGATTTGATAAAACAACTTGAATATTTTTTGCTGCACTGGTATTTGCAAAACTAAACCAATCTATATCAGTACTTGTCCCAATTTTTGCAGTAATTGATGCTCCTTTAGCAATAGCTTTTGACGCAGACTGAGTTTCGTTAGCCTCATAGGTGTCGTTACAAGTAGAATTTGCAATGGTTGTGAATGTTGCTGCTGTAGTCATTGGACTTAATAAGCTACTAGAACAAACAGTTTGCACTTGGCAGCTATATGTAGTTCCTGCGG
This sequence comes from Bacteroidota bacterium, assembly GCA_947460565.1. GTDB lineage: Bacteria > Bacteroidota > Bacteroidia > UKL13-3 > UKL13-3 > RGVD01. The sequence continues at coordinate 4,729 of CANHJJ010000062.1, read as the reverse complement.
TTAAGCCTGTCATCACATAAGTGTTAGTGGTACTTGTAACCAAACTATAAGTAGTAGCAGTACTAGCTTTATATTGAACTTTATAAGCTTGCGCACCTGCTACGGCATTCCAAGTAATGGTAGCACTATTTGAAGTAATACCTGAAACTGCTGCTCCTGTTGGTGTAACACAAGCTGCTGTAGCTGAAGTTGTAAATGTAGCAGTAGTTGACAATGCACTTGACAATCCATTCGAACAAACCGTTTGTACTTGGTAAGTGTAAACAGTTGATGCTGCCAGTCCAGATAGACTTGCAGATGCACTTGTACTTGTAACGGTGGTAAAAGCTGCAGCTGCGTTCGTTTTGTATTGAACCTTATAGCTTGCTGCGCCTGAAACTGCTGTCCAAGTAATAGTTGCTAAAGTTGAAGTTATACCTGAAACAGATATTCCAGTTGGAGTAGCACATGTTGCAGCTGTTAGTGTAGTGAAGGTGGATGCTGCTGACAAGGCACTAGACAAGGCACTAGAACAAACTGTTTGAACTTGGTATGTATAAACAGTTGAAGCCGTTAGGCCAGTCAAACTAATAGAATTTGTGGTACTTGTAAGGGTGGTAAAAGCAGCAGTTGCACTAGTTTTATATTGCAACTTATAGCTTAAAGCTCCCGTTACTACCGTCCAAGAAATGGTAGCTGCTGTTGCGCTTAATCCTGATACAGAAATTCCAGTTGGGGCTGAACAAGTAGCAGCGGCAGAAGTAGTAAAGGTAGCCAATGTTGACAATGAGCTCAACAATGCACTAGAACATATGGTTTGTACTTGATAGTTATATGCAGTGCCTGCAACAAGACCTGTTAAATTAAGAGTATTGCTCGTACTTGTAAGTGTTGTAAAAACAGCCACGTTACTTGTCTTATATTGCACTTTATATCCTATTGCACCAGAAACTGCATTCCAATTTAAAGTAACACCATTGGATGTAATATTTGTCGCAGCTATCCCTGCAGGAACTGCACATGCTGTTGAAGCAGTAGTAGTAAATGTGCCAACACTTGAAAATGCGCTGGATAATGTATTTGAACAAATTGTTTGTACTTGATAAGTATAAATTGTGGTTGCAGATAAACCAGTCAAACTAATTGAATTTGTAGAGCTGGAAATGCTAGTATAAGCAGCAGCTGCATTTGTTTTATACTGAAGTAAATAACTTGTTGCACCGGATACCGTTGCCCATGAAATAGTAGCAGCAGAAGAGGTGATTGATGATGCAGTAAGTCCAGTTGGGACAGCGCAAGTTGTAACAGCTAAAGTTGTAAATGTAGCTGCTGAAGTAAATGCGCTAACACCACCATTGCAAACAGTTTGAATTTGATAGTTGTAAGCAGTATTGGCACTTAACCCAGATAAATTTAAAGTATTAGTTGCACTTGAAACAGTTGTGAAAGCAGCATTTGCAGCTGTTTTATATTGCACATTGTAGCCTGTTGCGCCTGACACTGCAGTCCAGTTAATTATGGCACTATTTGTTGTAATTGAGCTAGTAGTTAAACCGCTTGACAATGCACAAGATGTTCCTGCACCTGGGGCAATTCCGCCCAATGATGTTAATAACGAAGTCCTCGCACCACCAGAAGCGAACAATGCACTCATTCTTGCACCCTGACCAATAGAGAACATATTCATACATGCATCATCTACATAATCCATGTAGTTCATGTACATGTCACTTGTATTGCTACATGAAGCATGAGGATAAGTAGGACATCCATAATTTTCAGCTCCTTGATTTGGGGTATCACCTACATTATCAGAACCTGTGCATGCTCCACTATCATCACCCCAAATATGGTACAAGTTCAACCAATGTCCTACTTCATGTGTTGCTGTTCTTCCCTTATTGTAAGGAGCTGCAGCAGTACCCGTATTTCCAAAAGCAGTTACATTAATTACAACGCCATCAGTTGCAGCAGAACCACTACCTGGGAATTGAGCGTAACCCAATAATCCTCCACCTAAAGGACATACCCATAAATTAAGATAAGAGCCACTAGCCCAAGCATCATCTCCACCTTTTGATGAGTATTTTACATTATCATTAGTAGTAAAACTAGTAGTTGCGGTTTGCTTTCTTACTATTCCAGTAGTTGCGTTGCCTGCAGGATCTCTTCTTGCTAATACAAATTCCACTTTGCAATCAGCTGCTAAAGATTTAAAAATTGTTGGCACATTTGCAGTATCTGAATTCAATTTTCGGTAATCAGCATTCAAAATATCAATTTGTGATTGAATTTGAGCTTGAGAAATGTTTTGAGTGCTGGTATTATAAACTACATGCACAACAACTGGAATGGTAACGATTAAACCTGCTGCTTTATTCAATGAAGTTTGATAAGCTTGTGTATGAGCCTCAATATTCTGCCTTCTTTGAATAATACTTGGGTCTGATTGGATTTGACTACTTAAATAATCCATAGAACCACAAATACGCTGGGCATTTGAATGAAGACTTGTTATTAAAATTACCCCAAACAAGATAACATTAAAAAAGGTAAAAAATTTTTGTTTCATTAATTAGATAAATATTTGAGGAGCAATATATAAATAAATCATTTAAACCCAAGCTTACATTCCAGTCATATCAATCAATGTGTTAGAGAAATTTCCTAAATAGTGATATATATCTAGCAGTTTCGGGGACATCCTTACTCTGAACTTGACAAAAATCTTGTTTGCACATATTCTACAATGTGCTCAATTTCCTTGTCACTTAATTTAGGATTTGCAGGCATAACTAAGTTAAACTCTATTCCATTCACTATAACCCTTCCTTTCATACCGTTTTTGATAATGCCAAAAATGGCTTTAGGGTTTTGTTTAAGATAATCAGCATTTTTCAATGGCGGATACAATTTCACAAAACCACTTCCATCTGATTGGTGACAATTGGCGCACATTCGTTCATACAACTCCAAACCATGATTAGCATTGGCTCTACTTTGGGCTTGCTTCTCATCAGCACATGAAAATAGTAGCGAATAAAAAACAATGCAAAGTAAAACTAGAAAATTATTCTTTTTCATGCATTAGTGTTGTTATATCCAATATCAATTGAGAGGTAGCAGATTCAACAGTTCCATCATAGATGCCTCTCACCCTTCGTTTTTTATCTACCAAAATAAGCCCTCCGCTGTGCACATAACCACCCGGTTCAGTTGAATCAGCAAGCGCTGTGGCATAATAACCATGCTCAGCTAATTCGTATATCTTCTCTCTATTACCCGTTAAAAATAGCCATTGCTTGCTATCCGCACCTAAGCGGTTGGCAAAGTCTTTAAGTACCGAAACCGAATCGTGCTCCGGATCTATGGTATGAGACAAAAGCATGATTTCAGGATTGTCTTTAAATGTTTCATATACCTTCAAAAGGTTTTTCTTCATACGCGGACAGATAGTAGGACACGTAACAAAGAAAAAATCAGCAATGTAAATTTTATCCTTTACGATATCTTGGTTTATCAACTTCCCCTTTTGATTGGTAAACTCAAAATCAGGAACAGTTTGATAAATCGTATCTGCCACTTGTTTTCCATCTATCGTTTTCATCTCCACTTTTCTATCACCATAAATGGGTAGCTTGTTATCACCACAAGCCATTATCACCAACAATAAACTAAATAAGCTAATTTTATTTTTCATTAAAAATCCTTTCTGCTGAATTAATACTTTTAAATGTAATATCATGAACCTCTTCTATCATCTCTAACTGTTTTTGCAAATAACTTACAGCCGTATCACTTTTCAAATCAGGCTCTTTGTATTGGTGCATCCAATCAAGCATAAGCCTATCAGCTTTAAATAAATCTGATGATAACTGCTGCAAGGTATCTCTATTAAAAGGTATATTGATACTATCTAATAAAACATTCACTTTGCCTTTTAGTTTCAAAACGTAGGATGATTTTGACATGGCTTCGTCATGCATGCTCATAATATCATCATTCAACTTTTCTGCATTATTCTTTTTCTTATGTTCATTGCATGCAAATATGAATAGCATTAATATAAACAATCCAACTATTTTTTTCATAATTATCTACTAATAATGTACATGAAAATCAAATGCCTTTTCAGCCCTGATATTACTCGTATCAACAGCTGTTACCAGTAATTCAAAATCCGAGTAAGCATCCACTTTTAACTGATAAGTTGTATCAAGCAAAAAGCTTTTCAAGTGAGCAACATTAGGAAAAAAATCCATAACTGCTGTGCCATTTTTACTCAATTTTACATGGCACTCTTTTAAAAATAAAGAATGATTAATGCCTAACTGAATGCGCAAAGCACTATTGTTATCGCATTCAGCCGAACTTGGCGAAATAATAACAATCTCAGGCTTTAGCTCCTCTTTGGTGTTTTTTATTTTGAATGCTGATGTCTGCACACTTTTATTTCCATTGTGATCAAGTGTGGTTAAAACCATTAACATATCTGCATCCTTACTTACATAAGGAATATAGTATTCATTTATGCTAGCTGATTTTCCATCAGAGTGTCCATTAAAAGTATAAACTGTTTTGTTATCTGTTACATTTTTCAGTTCCAACATATAATCGTGCAATTCAACGGAAGAACTGATGTTGACTTTAAGATAAATGGTATCATCTTCAGTAAAACTTTGCCCTTTAGATGGACTTATAAAATCAACTTGAGGTGGGCTTGTATTCTCAATCGTATTATCTTTTTGGC
>CANHJJ010000061.1 GCA_947460565.1 Bacteroidota bacterium | reverse complement strand
GCCGTTGCATGCTGACCAATAACCATTTGGGCAATGCGATCTCCATTATTAATTTCAAATGCCTCCATGCCTAGGTTTATCAAAAGCACCTTTATCTCACCTCGGTAATCTGCATCCACTGTGCCTGGACTGTTTAATACTGTGATTCCATGTTTAAGCGCCAATCCGCTACGTGGACGAATCTGCGCTTCATAACCCACAGGAAGTTCAATAAATAAACCCGTTGGTATTAATTGCCTTTGCATGGGTTGCAGCAAGATAGTTTCTGATAAAAATGCTCGCAAATCCATACCAGCAGAATGTTCGGTTTCATAAGCAGGTAGGGAATTGGGACTTTTGTTTATTATTTTTATATTCATTTTAATCGCTTGCAAAACAATAAGAAGTTTATTAAAAACGTCTTTACCCTTAAATGTTGAATCTATTTTTCTTCTCAATCATAAACACTGTAGAGGAAAACAAAGCAAACAACAAAGTTTGTATACCTACCAAGGTCCATTGATTTGAAACAATACTAATTAAAAATTTGTGTAAAAAGAAAACACCTAATGTAAAGGCAAGGTATGTTGCAAACTTTTTGAGATTATAGGGTATCGGATATTTTTTTTGTCCAAACCAATAGCTTACAGCTGTTATGCTAAAATAGGTTATAAAGGTAACCCATGCAGCACCATGATAACCAAATGAAGGTATCAAAGCTATATTGAGTGAAATGGTTAAAACCGCACCAAATAAGGAAATGTAAGCACCATATTTGGTTTGATCGCTGAGTTTATACCAAATGGATAAATTGTAATAAATACCTAAGAACATATTGCCTAACAACAAGATAGGAACAATACCTAAACCCTCATGAAACTTAGGCCCAATAAAGCCCTTAAATTGATGTATGAAAAGTGTTACCAACAAGAAAATAAGCATACATGCAATACTAAAATAATGCATCACACGAGCATAGGTTTTGTCTCTATCTGCATTTTTGGATTGGCTAAAAAAAAAGGGCTCTGCGGCATATCTGAAAGCCTGAATGAACAAATTCATCAAAACTGCGAAGCGAATGTTGGCACCAAAAATCCCTAAATCGTTCATCACATGCTCGTTATTAGGCATCAAAAATTTTAACATTACTCGGCTAAAAGTTTCATTAATCATGCCTGCTAAACCCACCACTAATATTGGGAAAGCATATAAGAATAGCTCCTTCCAAAGTTTTGAATCAAAGCCATTTTTAGCGCCTGAAATCTCTTTCCATAACAAAGGAACACAAATTAAACTTCCAGCTAAATTGGCATAAAACACATATCCAATACCGATAGCAGGGTTATATGTTTGAAGCAAGAAATTATCTGGATAATGCAATTGAAGATACGGACAAAGCATCAAAAAATATAGATTTAAGATAATGGTTATACCTATATTGATGTTTTTGATGATAGCAAATTTGATAGGGCGCTTCAGCTGTCTAAGCATCGCAAAAGGTATGGAAGCCAAGGCGTCTAAAGCTAAAATACCTGCAAACAAGGTTATATATTCTGTGTGATTGGGATAATCTAGAAAATGAGCGATGGGTGAGGCAAAACCAGCTACCAAGGCAAAGAAAACAGCTGAAGAAATTAATACAGAATTGAATGAAGTGCTAAAAACTTTGTTGGGGTCTTGTTTCTGACAAAAGCGAAAGAAAGCCGTTTCCATCCCATAAGTTAATAACACGGTAAAAAAAGCCACATAAGAGTATAACTCTGTTACAGCACCATATTCGCTCGGATTGAAAATACGTGTGTGTAGGGGTACCAACAAATAATTGAGCAAACGCCCAACAATGGTGCTCATGCCGTATATGGCTGTTTCGGATGCTAGTTTTTTTAGTGATGCCAAATGAGTAACTTTTTGAAAACGAAAGTTTGAGAACTTCGAATTTTTGATTCTTATTTGACAAATATAGAAATATTACTCATTGTTGGAAGCCAATTTTAAAGGCTGGAGTTGAATTGCAAATCAATAAAAGTTAAACTTTTTCATTCCAAATAAATTTCTTCTAAACAAATACAGAATTATATAAATTAGCTTCCTACTTTCGTTTTTTAAACTGATGAAATTTTATTTAAGATTTTCTATACTATTTATTCTATTAATGTGCTCTGTTCTATCTTTCGGACAAGCCAAAGACGAGCAATTGGCATCACAGTATTTTAGTAACAATGAGTTTGACAAAGCTGCTGACGTGTATGAAAAGCTATTGAATAAAAATCCTCAATCAATATACTTTTACGATAACCTACTCTCCTGCTATTTCAACCTAAACAAAGCTGAAGAAGCTGAAAAATTAGTTAAAAAACAGCTTCGAAAAAATGACCGAAACCCATACTACACAGTAGATTTAGGCTATGTCATAAAAAAATTTGGCAAAGTAGATAAGGCCAAACAGCAATTTGATGACATTATTAAGAAGCTAAAACTTGAAGGTGATCAGATAAACGAAACAGGTAATGCTTTTATCAAAAGAGGCGAAAAAGAATATGCCATTGAAGCCTATTTAAAAGGTCGAAAAATGCAAGGAAGCAATTTAGCTTATTCAACAGAATTAGGAAATCTGTATGGCGAGACTGGAAATGTGAAGGAAATGATTGAAGAGTATTTGAACAGTATGAGTATTGATGAAAAGTTGTTGGATGATATTCAGGGCTATTTTCAAAATTATATTCAAAAGCCTGCAGAATTTGATTTGCTTAAATCAGCCCTATTAAAACGCACAAAAACCCAAGCCGAGAATCCTATTTTTTATGAAATGCTGGTTTGGATGTATGTTCAGAAAAAAGACTTTGATAATGCCTTGCTTCAAGCCAAATCATTAGACAAAAAATTCAAAGAAGAAGGCGCAAGACTAATAGAATTGGGTAATTTAGCTATATCAAATGAGTATTATGATGCTGCCGTGAACATCTTTAATCAGGTTGTGCTAATGGGTAAAGATAAGAACAATTACACCATGGCTAAAATGGGAATTCTTGAGGCACAAAGAAGAAAAATATTAAATAGCAATTACACAGATACAGACCTTAAAATTGTTGAAACCAACTATAAAGCCTTTTTAGATGAATTTGGCAAAAACCCATTTACACAAAATGCTCAGAGGGAATTGGCAAGGCTTCAAGCCTATTATTTAAATGATATGCCCTCTGCCATGGCTAATTTCAACGAACTTATAAATGCACCTAGGAGTGAGAATAAGTTTAAGGCAGAGTGTAAATTGGAGCTTGGAGATTTATATGTTTTGAAAGGTGAAGTGTGGGATGCCATGCTCCTATATGGACAAGTGGATAAGGAGTATATGGAGGAACCTATTGGACAGGAAGCCAAATTACGTAATGCTAAGCTAAGCTACTATATTGGAGAATTTGAATGGGCAAAGGCCCAATTGGATGTATTAAAAACAGTTACAACCCAGCTGATTGCCAACAATGCTCTTGAGTTGTCATTACTTATTCAAGACAATACGGTTGATAGTGTGGAAGACGCATTAAAAATGTTCTCAAGAGCTGATTTGAACTATTATCAAAACAAAACGGATGTTGCCTTACAAATACTAGATAGTATCAATTTGCTTTTCCCAAAACATGCACTTACTGATGATATTTATTTCAAAAAGGCGCAAATTTTCGTGAAAAAGAAAAACTATTCTGAAGCTGAAAAATTCTATAAAATTGTTGTGAACGAGCACGGTAGCGATATTTTAGGTGATAATGCACTCTTCAACCTAGCCGAACTTTACGAAAAGAAACTAAACAATAAGGATAAAGCAAAGCAACTTTATGAGCAATTTATTGAGAAATACCCGGGAAGTTTCTTTTTAACTGAAGCAAGAAAGAGGTATCGATTACTAAGAGGTGATGTGTTAGAATAAGGATTAAGCCTCTACCATTTGTAGTAAGCTTTCAAACAAAATTCTTCCGTCTGTATTATAGATATCAGCATCTACAACCCTTTCAGGATGTGGCATCATCCCAAATACATTTCTTCCAGCATTGCAAATGCCAGCTATATTTTCAAGCGAGCCATTCGGATTTGCTTTATCTGAAATATTTCCATTTGCATCACAATATTTGAATAAAATTTGGTCATTGGCTTTGAGGGTGGTCAGTGTAGATTCATCACAGTAAAATCTGCCTTCTCCATGCGCTATAGGTATTTGAAGAACCGATTTTGGCTTAATTTTACTAGTTATGTGCGAGTTGCTACTCTCACATGTCAAATATATGTTTTTGCAATTAAATTTTTGGTGATCATTATGTAACAAAGCCCCTGGCAACAAACCGCTTTCGCATAATATTTGAAAGCCATTACAAACCCCCCAAACCAAACCACCTTTGTTTGCAAATTCAATAACACTTTGCATAATGGGTGAAAAGCGAGCAATGGCACCACTGCGTAAATAGTCTCCATAGCTAAATCCCCCAGGTAGAAAAACTAAATCAACACCTTGTAAGTCTGTATCTTTGTGCCACAATTCAACAACCTCTTGGCCAAACAGGTTTTGAAATGCCCAAACTGCATCTTTATCACAATTGGAGCCAGGAAAAATTAAAACGCCTACTTTCATGGGTACAAACTTAAATTTTTATTTCAAGTAAATATAAAAAGCTGCGGGTTTATTTGTTTTATCTTTATTTAAATTTGGTTCTACAACACTTAATCTAACCTCGCTAAACATGATGCTAGAACCAGGCTTACAGCCAAAAATATATGTTTGAATTTCCTTCGTTAGAACTGGGGTTTTCATGGTAAAAACCTTCAAATTTTGATTGTTTTCGTCTCTAACAAAAGCTGTATAAGATTGCACCAAATTACGTTTTGATTCGTTGTATCCAGCATTTTTTGTTATCATAAAAAGGTGAGGTGTTCCTCTGGTAAAGAATGCTCGGCTTATTTCTAAAGTTTGAGTCAAATCAATTTTATCGAAGCCATTATCAAAGATATAAACAAAGTTCTGCATATTGTCTTTACGCAGATATTGACTTTTGGCTTGAGTAAAAAATGTCAAACATAGAATAAATAGGACGGTGGCTTTTTTCATGCTGTAAAAATATCAAATACCGTGCTTAAAATTTTCCTAAAATCAACTTAATGTGAAAAATTCGGTTTTTTCGGTGGTATGATTTCTAATTATACCAGCACTTACAAGGTTTACAAGCATTTTTTGTGCTCTCCATCTTGAAAAATTAAGTAGTTTGCAAATATCTTTTAAAGTGGCCTTTTCAGTTTTTTCTAAATATTTCAGCAAACTCTCCTCGTGTTTTGAGTATTGAATCATTGCACCTTGAGAATTAGTATTTCTCCTCAATACATCAACCACCACCTTACTAGCTAGGAGCGTTTTGTCTTTTACACGAATATGAACCCACCATTTTCCATCTTCATCCTTGGCATAATAGGGTTTCTCTTTTCCTTCAGGTATAATGCATTCAATAACTGGCATGCCTCCTATCTCCCAATCAATCAATTCAATGCTTATTTCTGGTTTACAATAAAAATGGGCTGCCAATTCAAGCATATATTTATCGTCTTCACTTCTTGTACCTGAAATGGTTTTATTATCATTAACCCCTACTAATAAGCGACCACCCTTATGATTGGCAAAGGCTGCCATTGTTTTAGCAATTTTTGAAGCTGAAGAAATTGTCTTTTTAAAATCCAATGTATCATTTTCGCCTTCGGCTATCAATTTAAATATAGGGTGAATATTCATAACAAGCTCAAAAGTAAAATTAAGTTGCTTTGTTTTGATAATGTAAATAATTTAATACACAAGATGATGTCAACCTCAACAAAAACAATACTTTTGCAGCCTCATAAATTTTAATATAATATTAATAATGACGAAAAAACAAAAAATATCAGTTGCAAAAGGTGATGGTATAGGCGCTGAAATAATGGATGCTGTTTTACAAATATTTGATGCCGCTCAGGTACCTCTTGAGTATGAATTTATCGAAATGGGCAAAGAAATATATTTACAAGGACACAGCTCAGGAATGACAGAAAAAGCAAAAGAAAGTGTTGAAAGCAATGGTATTCTATTTAAAGGACCTATGGAAACACCTAAAGGAAAAGGTGTAAAAAGTATAAATGTTACTGCTCGAAAAACTTGGAGCACTTTTGCCAATCGAAGGCATTTTCGCTCTCTAGTTGGAGTTGACACTGTTTTTTCAAAAGCTGGCATTCCAATTGACCTAACCATTGTTCGTGAAAATATTGAAGGAACGTATGGTGGAATTGAGCATATGCTTACCCAAGATGTAGCTCTTTGCCGCAGATTCATTACACGCCCTGGAAGTATTCAAGTTCACAAATTTGCCTTTGAAATGGCTAGAAAAGAAGGCTTTACCAAAGTTACTTGCGCCCATAAAGCCAATATCATGAAATTAACTGATGGATTGTTTTTAGAAACTTTCTACGAAGTTGCCAAAGATTTTCCCGAAATTGAAGCAAACGACATCATTGTAGATGACTTAGCTATGAAATTGGTAGCAAAGCCTCAACAATTTCAGGTAGTTGTGCTAACTAACTTGCAAGGTGATATCATGAGTGACCTATGTGCGGGTTTGGTTGGAGGACTTGGTTTTGCTCCATCTGCAAATATTGGCGAAAACATTTCCATTTTCGAAGCAGTTCACGGTACAGCTCCAGATATAACAGGTAAAAATATTGCCAACCCAACTGCACTATTATTAAGTAGCTTTATGTTGCTTCGTCATTTGGGGCTAATGGAATATGCAGCGAGAATTGAAAATTCACTCTTATACACGCTAGAAAATGGAGCACATACAGGTGACTTTGGAAACAAGGAGACCCCATCGTTGAGTACAACAGAATTCGCTAACGCTATTATTTCCAATTTAGGAAAAGAACCTGCTGAAAGTAAGGCAAGGGTCAGTACACTAAAAGCTGAATTTCATTTACCTGAAAGACCAGAAAATCAAAAAATGATGGTAACACCAAGGATAAATTCGATTGAAAAAATTGTTGGAGTAGACCTATTTATAGAAAGCGACCAAAATGCTAATTCATTTGCTTCTCTGCTAAAAAAACAAGAAACAGATGATATCAAAATGATCATGATATCCAATCGAGGAACTCAGGTTTGGCCTACAGGTTCTGTTTTTACAGAATGTGTTGATCAATATAGGGTGAGATTTGAGTGTATAAATAATTCTGAAACCACTCTAAGTAAAATGCTTGAATTAACGGAAGCTATATCAAAAGACATCTTTATTTGTTCGATTGAAATTCTCAGAAGTTATAATGGTAAAAAAGGTTACTCATTAGCTCAAGGACAATAAAAAAGGGCCTTAAGCCCCTTTTTTATTTAAATAAATGATATCTACCAATCATCTTCATCTAATAATTTTGGATCCCTCATAGCAAGTTGAAACTTTTGAATAGTTTCCTTAATATCTTTATCAGCATAACGTAAAACCTTGTCGTAAGCTTGAATATTACTTGTGCTATTATTATAGTATTCGAAATAATTTCTTACAGGTTTTCCTCCAGATGCAGAAACTTCAGACTCATGAACAAAGTTGGTAATGGTATATTTGTATCTACCTTCTTTAACTAATATTGTCATTTTAAATTGGAATTTACCAATAGTTTTTTTATTAAACTTATTAATATATGCGAAGGCAGGAATAGAACCATTTACAACTAATTTTTGGTTGCGCTTATCCAACTCATATAGCTCTTTACCTTTACCTAAATTTTTTTCGGAAAATCTTTTTGCGCGAGCATAAAGAGAATCACTTCCACTTTCTTCCTGCTCAACTATGCCATTATAAGTAATTAAATTGGTAACAGAGTCAAATGGCATAAGAATTCGTTGATATACTTTAACTGTTTCCTCAGCCACTGGTTCAGTTGAAGAGGAGTCGCTAGTTGTTTGGGTACTATCAGTATAATTGTAGTCATAAACAGGTGAGTTAGGGTCTTGGTTCTGAGCAAAAACGAACAAGCCTAACATGCTTAATACTATAGTTAATATCGATTTTTTCATTTCCTCTTTTCTTTATTTTAACGAGTGTTAAGAGTTTGTAAATATATGATTAGCAAAATATTTTTTTAAAATATTTTTTGGAGCGCAAGCATAAACAAATTTAAACAAATTGTTTGCCACAAATTTGATAATCAAATGAAAAACTGATTAGTTTTTAGGACCATAACCACTTTCCCTAAGTGCATCCCAATATTCTTTGCCATAAGAAACGTAAATTTCATCACCTGGATTAAGATTTCTGCTTGCAACGATGTATGGTTTACCTTTGATAATTTCGTAACGGGCATTGTTTTTCATTCCCTCAATTCTTACAAATCCTGCCGCATCATTGGCATATCTAGCTAAAGAGTCAAGGTGATTTTGAGCATCAATACACTTTTTTTCAGAAACGTAAAAATAATAGGCGCCAAATCCATCTTTCATACCTTCATTTCGCTTCTGACATTCTTTCCAAGTAATCACATCCCCGGTATATTCAATAACCTTCTCACCTCGTTTTATTAATTCTTCGGCAAATAGACCTTTCCCAGCGCCTGGTATTTTACTTTTTTTGATACTTAATTTCATTTGTTGCAAATGTGCTAAATTGTAACACAACATAAAAATATTATTTTAATCAAAATTGCTTTGTTTGCAGCACAATCCATAAGTCAATGAAAATAGTTAGTTACAATGTAAATGGAATTCGCTCAGCTATGAGCAAAGGACTGGTAAATTTTATGCAACAAGAAAATGCTGATGTGTATTGCTTTCAAGAAACCAAAGCCATGAAGGAACAAATAAATGATGCATATATTTTTGAAGTCGCAGGATACAAAAACCACTATTGGTTTTCGGC
>CANHJJ010000060.1 GCA_947460565.1 Bacteroidota bacterium | reverse complement strand
TATTTAATATGTAATCAACAGCATCGCTCATGCTTTTGGTTTTAAAAAAATCAACATCCGACTTTTTAACGCCAAATAAAGTTCTTCTGCATAAATGTAAAATTTCAGGCTCTCCGAATGCTCCTTTATACTCGCTAAGACCTGTTGAGGCTTTACCTAGCTGAGTAGGTAAGGTTTTATTTGAAAAATCAATATAAGTAGCATTAGATGAATTGGAATCATCAGAAAGCAAAGCTGAAGCAGCCTCTTGAAGAAATTGCCTACGTTTTAGTTTCGACATACGCTTTTTAATTTTATCTATGAGCAAGATAAAACAAAATAGTTTAAATTGTCGAAATTATAAAATTGTTAAATTAAAAGTCTTTTAGTTTCAATATCTCTTTCGATCGAATTCCTTTTTCAGTTTGTTCAACGGTGCAGGCTTCATGGAAAGGGTCATGCTCAAAATACAGAATGTAATTTTTTTCTGCAGCCAATTTTAATATTCTCTGCTTTTCAATCATGGTGTCGAGTGGACGAACATCATAACCCATAACATAGGCTGTGGGTATATGAGCCATTGTTGGAATTACATCTGCTAAATAAATCACCTTTGAATTCTTATATGGAATGACAGGATGAATCATGTTGTTGGTATGTCCATTTGAATACAATAATTCTATTTCTGGATGAAATAATTCACCATGTTTTAATAATTTTAATTGACCGCTTTCTTGTATTGGTAAAATGTTATCTTTCAAAAAACTTGCTTTCTCACGTGGATTAGGAGCCTGACTTTCGGCCCAATGTTTTTCATCAATCCAATAGGTTGCGTTTTTAAAGGTTGTTTGAAATTTCGTTCGATCATTATTCCAGCTAATACTGCCACCACAATGGTCAAAATGCAAGTGAGACAGAACCACATCAGTAATGTCATCTACAGAAAATCCATTTAATTTGAGAGACTTATCAAGACTATCATCGCCATATAAAAAATAGTGAGAAAAGAATTTCGAGTCTTGTTTCTCCCCTATTCCGTTATCAATTAATATCAATCTTTTTCCATCTTGGATGAGTAGGCATCGCATGGCCAATCTGATCATGTTATTCTCGTCAGCAGGATTAAGTTTATGCCAAATACTTTTAGGAACAACGCCAAACATGGCACCCCCATCCAATTTAAAATAGCCTGTATTTATAGTATATAATTGCATATTATTTTTTATTCAATAATACACATTTGATTAAACTATTAAACGAATGACTCAGAAAGCGCTATAATTTGAGAGAAATGGACTGCGGAAAATTTCCAGCCTAATTTCTCATACTAGAACTTAAATTGCTTGATTGGCCTCTGCTTACTTTCTTCAAAATCTATGTAGTATAGAAATTGCATAATACCTGAAACTAAATTCTTATGCGTAGTTTGAATGATTGTAATTAGGCCGTACATAATATAAATGGATTAAATATTGTTTTGTATGGTTGTATAGACGAATGTAAAAAGCATTTCGTTTCAAACAAATGCTTTTTTTGGCAAAATTATTAATGACTGATTATCAGACCAAGTAATTTAGGTAGTTTGATTTGAGTTTTTATTTAAATCCTTCGTGTTGGAATCAAGTTCTCTAATAATCTTTAACAAGGTCTTCATTAGACTTAAATGTGTTTGTTGTGCTAAGGCTATTATTGTATTCATAATTATTTTTAATTAAAAACTGCCGCCATTAAAGCGGCAGTTTCTCGGTGTAGAAGTCATTACACGAACAACTTCAATGTTTTTGACAACGCTTTTATAGCATTTAATACTACAAATTGCGCATTAACGATTAGTCCGTACATAATGTTTAGTTTTAAAAGATTAAACCATTGTTTTGTCTTAAACCCCAAGTTTGAAGATTTTCTTATTTGTTACCTAAATCATACCTAAATCGCATATAAATAATATTCAAGAACTTACAAAAAAATAAAATGCCGTTTTTATCCCATAATAGAGCAAGTCAACCCAAATTGAAAAAAAACATTATCCAATCAATAATTATATTGCAAGCCAAATTCTTAACAGATGCCATTAAACGACCATTATAAACACACTGTTGCCGAACGATTAATGCGTTATGTGCAAATAGACACTACTGCTGACCCAGAATCAGACACTCAGCCATCAAGCATGAAGCAAAAGGATTTAAGCAGATTGCTTGTTGAAGAGCTAAAGCAAATAGGTATATTAGATGCTGAATTAGATGAGCATGGTTATGTTTATGCTACGATTGAAGCCAATTCAGACAATCAAACACCTGTTATTTGCTTCTGCTCTCATGTGGATACCGCCCCTGATTGCAGTGGCACAGATGTAAAACCAATACTTCATAAGGCTTGGGATGGAAGCGATATTGTTCTACCTGATGATAATTCAGTTATTATTTCAAGCCAAAAGCACCCTTACTTATCAGAACGCATTGGTGATGATATTATCACAGCTAGCGGCAAAACCTTGCTTGGAGCCGATGATAAAGCAGGTGTGGCTATAATCATGGATTTTGCTAATTACATTTTGCAACACCCCGAAGTAAAACATGGTAAAATCCGCATTCTATTTACCCCAGATGAAGAAATTGGTAGAGGTGTAAACAAAGTGGATATGCAAAAGCTCAATGCAGATTTTGGATATACCCTTGATGGTGGCGAAAGAGGCATGTTGGAAGGTGAAAGCTTTTCGGCAGATGCTTGCACCATAACATTTACTGGAATTAGCGCTCATCCTGGATATGCAAAAAATAAAATGGTAAACGCGCAAAAAGTAGCTGCCTATTTTATGGGCTTATTACCAAGTAATGCATGGTGCCCTGAAACTACAGAGGGCTATGAAGGCTTTGTACACCCCGTTCACACCCAAGGCGGATTGGAGCAATGTTCGGTTCAATTTATTGTTAGGGATTTTGAAACATCTAACCTTTCCTTGTATGAAAACAGGTTGGCAAATTTGGCGAAAAAAGCCGTTGATAAATTTCCTGGAGCCACATTCGACATGAAGGTAGTTGAGCAATATCGCAATATGAAAGAGGTGTTAGACCAATTCCCTCAAGTAATGGCAAATGCGGGTGAAGCATACAGAAGATCTGGAATCGAACCTGAAATAATGAATATACGTGGGGGAACAGATGGCTCAAGGTTATCTTTTATGGGATTACCTTGTCCTAATATTTTTACAGGTGAAATGGCTATACATAGCAAAATGGAATACGTGAGTGTTCAAGACATGCAAAAAGCAGTTGAAGTTTTGGTGAATTTAGTACAAGTGTGGGAGGGGAAAAAATAGTGAGAGGTAATTTCTCAAATCAAGCAGACTTATATGTCAAGTATTGGCCAAGCTATGCTGAAAGTTTGAATAACGAAATTTTATCGCACTTTAATGACAGGAAGGGAACCTTATAAAATGAATCTACCTTTATTTAGTTTGCATTATTTGCCTAGCATTGCCTATATAAGCGAATTGACAAAGCATGAGGGGATTTTAATTGAGACCCAAGAAAACTTCATAAAGCAAACCTATCGAAACAGGTGTAAAATTTTATCCGCTAATGGAACATTGCCATTAATAATTCCAATTAAACATGGTGAAAACCAACTCATTTCTGAAATAAAAACACAATTAGAAACAGATTGGAAACGTCATCATTGGCAAAGCATAATTTCTGCTTACAATAACTCGCCTTATTTCTTATATTACAGGGATAAATTTGAAGCCATCTATTTCGATAAAAACATTCATACCTTATACGAATTTAACATAAGGCTACTTGAACTTAGCTTGAAGTTATTAAAAATAAATATTGAGCTAAAGTATACTGAAGTGTTTGTTAAAGATTATGAGCTTGATTTTAGAAATCGCTTTAGTGCAAAAAAAATGGATTTTGTATTAACGGAATTCAAACCTTATTACCAAGTTTTCGAAAGCAAATTTGGTTTTCAAACCAATTTATCTATTATCGATTTGCTCTTTAGTCAAGGTCCAGATAGCAAGCATTATTTTATCTAGAAGTTCATTGCAATAATTGTGAACGATCCTCCTTTAGGCTTCAACCACATTTGACCATCATGTCCTGCAAGAGCCCCAAAATTATTTCGAAAGATGAAACTAGGATCTTGGTTGAGGACTTCATATCTATAAGCTTCATCAAAGATTTTATCATAGTTTTCTAAAAATTCTTTTTTGCTTGCCAAATTCTTTAGAGGAAAGCTGATATGCTTAGATAATTCTTCTTTATTATCAGCTCTTATCAACAATTGAATTTGCTTAAAATACTTTAAAAAGGAGTTTGCGTTCTTAAAACCTGCCGCATCCCAACTCATAACTAAAGTTGAGTCCGGAAATAATTGACTTTTATGTTGGTATTCATTTGGTAGCGTATAATCAACTACCTGCGCATTTAAACCTGGTATTTTTGCATTATAGTCAACCGATCTAATACCACTATTTGTAGTGTAATTGGTGGTATCATTATCATGGTAAAGGATAACTTTATTATCATCACATCCATATAATGTAGTCCCAATAGCTATCATTGATAGAATGAAATTACCTATTTTTTTCATTTCAGATTCCAGTGTAGTTGTGAGGTGTAATATTACGTAATTCTGATTTAATTTGTTCACTCACATCTAAACCATCTATAAAAAAGTGTATAGTTTTTTGGGTAATCTTTTCGTGGGTTCTTGTAAGGACTTTTAATGCCTCGTATGGTTTTGGATAATTTTCTCTCCTTAATACCGTTTGAATAGCCTCTGCCACTACTGCCCAATTGTCTTCCAAATCTTGTTTGATTTTATCCTCATTTAAAACCAATTTATCCAAACCTTTTTGCAATGACGCATAAGCGATAAGGCTATGTGCAAAGGGAACTCCAACGTTTCTTAGTACCGTTGAGTCAGTTAAATCTCTTTGTAACCTTGAGATAGGTAATTTAGCTGATAGATGCTCAAAAATAGCATTGGATAAACCTAAATTTCCTTCAGCATTTTCGAAATCAATAGGATTCACTTTATGAGGCATAGCACTGCTTCCAATCTCACCTTCTTTCAATTTTTGTTTAAAATAATCCATTGCCACATATTGCCAAACATCACGACTCAAATCTATCAAAATGGTATTGATTCGTTTAAAACAATCAAACAAAGCAGCAAGGTTATCGTAATGTTCTATTTGCGTTGTAGGATTAGATCTGTGCAAGCCTAAGATATTGTTAACAAAAGTATCTGCAAATTGATGCCAATTATGAGATGGATATGCAATATGATGCGCATTCATATTTCCTGTTGCACCGCCAAACTTAGCAGAATATGGAATATAAATCAACTGTTTTTGTTGTTGCTTTAACCTTTCAACAAATACATATATTTCTTTACCCAGTCTTGTTGGGCTTGCAGCTTGTCCATGTGTACGAGCTAATAAAGATACATCTTTATATTCATTACTCAGCATATCCAATTTTTCAATCACCTTTTGTAAGCTCGGAATTATGTTTTGCTCCAAAGCATCCTTAATACTTAAAGGAATAGCCGTATTATTAACATCTTGACTAGTGAGGCCAAAATGCACAAATTCACTCACACCTTGCAATCCAAGTTTTGCAAACTCTTCTTTTAAAAAGTACTCCACTGCTTTTACATCGTGGTTGGTGGTTTTCTCAATCTCTTTAATTCGTGTTGCATCATCCAAATTAAAATTTTGATAAATTGCTCTTAAAGCAGATTCATTGGGTTTTACTTCCAAACCTTTTAAACCATAATGACTTAGGGCTATAAAATACTCCACCTCAACCTTAACGCGATATTTGATTAAGGCAAATTCGCTAAAATATTGGTCAAGATTTTCGGTTTGCCTGCGGTAGCGACCATCAACAGGGGATATAGATGTAAGAGAATTCAATTGCATACCGCAAATGTAAGCAGCCAAAAGGATTATGCAATATCATACAAAAATCCATTTTAATTGTGAAGATGTGAATATGTCATAAGAAAGGCCGGGCTCTTTCGTTTATATATTTACAAAATATTGTTGAACTATGACCACACAGGAAAACTATTATATAGAGCGTAAGACCCGAAAGCACAATTATTATGGGCTTGCAGGCACTTTTTTAATACATGGAATTGCCCTATTGGCCTTGCTATTTTTCGTGATCTCTCCTCCCAATCCACCAATGGAATTGGAAGGGATGAAGATGCTTTTGGGTGATGAGAACATGGGAGGCCCTGATATTGCTCCTGTTCCCGAGCCTTCTCAAACCCAAGAAACACTGGTTCCAATAGAAACCCAACAAGATCCACCTTCTATTACACAAGAAACAGATGAGGTGAATGTAGCAGAAAAGAAAGCAGAAAAAGAACATAAACATACTGAATTAAAACCTAAACACGAGCCTAAAATTGAATTACCTAAAAAGGAAGCGGAACCTGTTGTAAATACAAATGCCTTGTTTAAAAAAGGTGGTAAAAAAGGCAATCAAGGTGGTGGTTATGGAAGTGGTGATATCCCAGGTAACGAAGGAAGGTATGATGGTTCACCAGATGGAGATCCAAAAGGAACAGGTTTAGGTGATTCGGGCTTGGGCACTGGCAAAGATGGCGTGAGTTATAATTTAACCGGTAGGAAAGTAGCAAAGCTGCCAAATATCGAAGATAATTCAAGCGAAACTGGTAAGGTGGTTGTGCGCATTATTGTTGATAGAGATGGGAACGTAATTAAAGCCACGCCTGGTCAAATGGGTAGTACTACGCTTAACCCTAGTTTATTAGAAAAAGCAAGACAAGGCGCATTGCAAACTCGATTCTCAAGCAGAGATGATGGTCCAGATGAGCAATATGGAACTATGACTATCGTATTTAGATTTAAGCCATAAGTTAATGCTTAAAATCTCTTATATAAATTGATTTAATAAATCATTTATCCGATTGTAGGTCATATGCATTGTGTTTAACTTTTACTCGAAAAATTGAAAGCGATGACTGCAGTTTTACAGAAACTGTAGAAGAATTATCTAATTAAATAAACAATAATACATCTTGAACTACCTTTGGTTATGAAAATACTCTGAATGGCTTGTAGCAAGAGGCTTTACCAAAAAACAATTTGGATGGGCATGTGCAAATAGGAAAATCAATTCACAATGAAATGCTTCAAGAAGATTATTGGAAAAGCAAACCAAGTTTGGCTAAAATCAAATTAGCCGATTTTGTCAAAGAATTTGAAGTTGCTTACAAAGCATCATAATTAAAAATAAAAGGGTTAAATGATTCAACCCTTTTTTAATTAACGTCTTGCTCCACCTTTAGCCACAGCTATGGCAGTCCAAGGCTCATCTGGCCAAGCATGTTTAGGGTATCTACGTTTCAATTCTTTTTTCACTTCAAAATAGGTATTGTCCCAAAAGCTTCTCAAGTCGGAAGTTACTTGCACGGGCTTAAAACCGGGCGATAATAAATGCATCACTAAAGACACTTTTCCATCATTTACTTTTGGGGTATCAGCCATGCCAAATACCTCTTGCAACCTTACAGATAAAACGGGTGTTTCTGCATTTGCAAAATATTCAATGGCAATACTTGAACCGCTTGGTACTTTTATCTTGGCAGGTGCCAGTCGCTCTAGTTCTTGTTGTTGCTCCCAGCTTATATAGGCATACAAGGCTTCGAGTAGATTAATTTTCTTTAGGTCATCGGGCTTTTTCACCTTGGATAAATAAAAGCCAAGCCAATCCATATTATGCAATAACAAATCGCCTTTGCTTACATCAGGCCAATCTTTCAAGCCATTCCACTTGCAAACACTTAGTATGCGATTTTGTAATTGTTTGAAATCATCATCAAAGTTTAACAGCGACTCTCCTTCATTTTTTATTGCATTCGAAATGGCTTCTAACAAATGTTTTTCGCTAGGTGCTGCAATAGGTTTAGATTGTAAAACGATGCTTCCAATGCGCAAGTCTTTACTAGCCATCAAACCACCTTTGCGTGTATCCCATTGTATTACTTCCACTTCTTTCACCATTGGCAAAAGGTCTTTTGGATTAAGGGGTGATGCCATAAAAATTTTGCCTAAGCCATCTCTTGTATCAATATGCGCCACAGCAAGCCAAGGTTCATTTGCTAAATTATCTCGGTGACCTGCAGTGGCTATTTTGCCATTGGCTAATTGAAATTGTGCATTGTTGCCAGGCCTTGCAAAAGCAATGCGTTCAGGGTATGTGTATGCCAATAACAAGCCTGTTTCATAATCATCCACAGGGCCATTATCTATCTCAGCGTCCAACATTCTTCTGTAGGATTCAGCTACTTTTTCAATTCTTGTAAAACGATTGCCAAGGCTATTGTTTTGCCTACCTCTGCGCAAGGCTTCTATACGCAAATTGATATCTATGCCACTGTCTTTGGGCAATGGATCACGCTCTTCTAATACAGCAGCAATATCTGCAGCTAAAGGAATAGCTTTGTCTTGCTTGGCTTTTAAGAGCATGTGTGCTATCCTTGGGTGACAAGGCAATTGGTGTATGTCAATGCCATGCGCTGTTATTTTTCTTTTAGCATCTACGGCATTTAAACTAGTCAACACATCTATGGCTTGTGAGATGGATGCTTTAGGCGGAGGTGTTAACCAAGTGAGTTGCTCAATATGGCTGATGCCCCACTTAGCCATATCCAAAACAAGGGCTGCCAAATCTGCATCCATTATCTCGGGTGTGCGATGTTCTGAAAGTCTTTCATGTGTGGCTTTGGTCCACATGCGATAGCAAACACCTGCACTTAATCTTCCTGCACGACCAGCTCTTTGGTTGGCCGAATCTTTTGTGATGCTCACTGTCTCAAGTCTTGATAAACCTGACTTAGGATCAAAGCGCGACACGCGAGCAAAACCTGTATCAATTACTATTTTTACACCTTCAATCGTTAAACTTGTTTCAGCAATGGAGGTTGCCAACACCACTTTTCGCTTCCCATTTCTATTTGGCATTATGGCAGCTATTTGTTCCTTTTGAGGCAACTGTCCATACAAAGGATGAATGGCAAAATCGGTCAATC
>CANHJJ010000059.1 GCA_947460565.1 Bacteroidota bacterium | reverse complement strand
TAATCGAACAAATAAATAACAAACAAATTACCATTACGGTTTCTTCGTCTGTTGATAGCTTTGGACTACAAAGGCTAATTGATTACATTAAATACCTAGAAGCAACGTCTAATTCAAAGGTAAACCAAAAAGATATTGATACACTTTCTGATGAAGTAAATGCTTCTTGGTGGGCTGAAAACCGAAGCCGCTTTATTAAATGAAGATAATAGTTGAAGCAAATATTGTATTTAGCGGTATTCTTAATTCGGAAGGGAAAATCGGTGACCTTTTCATTAATGGTGACAAAACATTTGAGTTTATTGCTCCTAATTTTCTGAGAGAGGAAATAGCCCATCATTATGCAAAATGGATTAAGATTTCAAAAATGTCTATGGATCATATAAGAGAGGCCGAATATCAAATTTGTAAAGAAATTAGTTTTATTTCTGAGGAGCAGATTAAAAAAGCAACATGGCTGTCGGCCCATAGTTTAGTATCAGACATTGACCCTAAAGACACCCATTATGTGGCCTTTTCAAAACACTTTAAATGTAAAATTTGGAGCGGTGATAAACAACTGATGTTTGGACTAAAGGCCAAAGGGTTTAAAAATATCATATCAACCGATGACCTTTATACGTTACGATTGAAACGACTTAAAAAACAGTAGAGAATCCATCTAATTTAGACTTATGTATACATACGAAAATAAAATCTGGTGGAAACGTTTTTTCTTTATCGCAGCCCTGCTGATTGGAGCTTTTTCTCTATGGTATACCAATACCTTAGTGAAAGTATTGGCAAGTGAAGAAGATAAAAAAATCAAGCTGTGGGCCAATGCTACACGCCTATTAATTAAGGGAGAGGGCGACATAAATTTTTTACTTGATATAGCCAAAGACAATACCACGATACCCATTATTTTAATTGACGATAAGGGGAACATTAATGCTACCAAAAACCTTGATTCTACTCATGTGAGCGATACAGCCTATTTGATGAAGCAATTGGAAATAATGAAGGAACAACATGAGCCTATTAAAATTCCTTATGATGAAACCAATAATAGATTCAATTATCTGTACTACAAAAACTCATTTATTTTATCACAGCTTAAATCATATCCCATCATACAGTTAACCTTGATTGCCTTCTTTGCCTTGTTATCCTATTTTACTCTTTCTGCCTCTCGCAGGGCAGAGCAAAACCAAGTATGGGTGGGGATGAGCAAAGAAACAGCCCATCAATTGGGAACACCTATTTCGTCTTTAAAAGAATGGATAAACCTGCTAAGAGAAACTGAAAAAGAAAACCAAGAAGAGCTTTTGGTAGAATTAGATAATGATGTGAGGAGATTGGAACTTATTACAGAGCGGTTTTCTAAAATTGGTTCAGATCCAGTTTTGAAGCCCGAAAACCTCGACTTGGTAATTGAAAACTCATTACAATATTTGAATGCTCGTACATCAAGTAAAGTGGATTTAAGTGTGAGTATTTTAAAGCCAGGGAATTGGGCCAATATCAACATACCCCTATTTGATTGGGTAATTGAAAACCTTTGCAAAAATGCCATTGATGCTATGGAGGGTAAAGGTAAAATAGTGGTGCAACTCAACCATGATGAGAAGCATGTCTATATCGATATTACAGATAATGGTAAGGGCATTCCAAAGTCTAAATTTAAAACGGTTTTCAAACCAGGTTTTACAACCAAAAAGCGTGGCTGGGGCTTGGGTCTTTCCTTGGTGAAACGTATAGTTGAATCATACCACAATGGTAGTATTTATGTGCGTCATTCAGAGTTGGGCAAAGGCACTACATTTAGAATTGTGCTACAAGTAGAATAGATTTGTGTAAAATAAAAGAATTTGCCACGCATACTAGCCATAGATTACGGCACCAAGAGAGTTGGTTTGGCCGTTACCGACCCCATGAAAATCATTGCTACCTCATTGGCAACTGTGAGGGCTCATGATATAATAGTTTACCTTAAAAACTATTTACAAACTGAAAGTGTTGAATGTTTTGTGGTGGGAAAACCAATGAAATTAGATGGCAGTGACTCGCAATCTGCTGTGCATGTAGAAAAATTTATATCTTCGCTGCGAAAAAATTTTCCTGATATAAAGATTGAACGAATAGACGAGCGATACACTTCTACCATTGCTACCAGGGCTATGCTTGAAATGGGTTTGAAGAAAAAAGACAGGCAAAAGAAAGAGAATGTGGATCAACTGAGTGCGGTCCTCATTCTTCAATCATACATGGAAAGGTTTTGAAAGAATTGAAATTAACAAAATGATATTACCAATAGTTGCTTACGGAGATGCGGTTTTAAGAAAAGAAACTGAGAACATTTCTCCAGAACACCCAAATTTAAAAGACATCATTCAAAACATGTGGGATACTATGTACAATGCGCATGGTGTTGGTTTGGCTGCACCACAAATTGGCAAAGCCATTAATCTATTTATTGTTGATACTACACCTTTTGAAGACGAAAAATATCCTGATTTTGTAAGGGTTTTTATTAACTCTGAAATACTTGAAGAATGGGGTGAAGAATGGGAGTTTGAAGAAGGATGTTTGAGTATTCCTAATATTAGAGAAAATGTTTCAAGACCCTCGAACCTAAGAATAAAATACCAAGACGAAGACTTCAATTGGCACGAAGAGGAATATGAGGGTATGGCTGCACGTGTTATTCAGCACGAATACGACCATTGCCAAGGTGTTTTGTTTGTTGATTACCTATCGGGTTTGAAGAAGCAACTTATTAGAAATAGGCTGAGCAATATTTCTAAAGGAGGTGCTAGGGTGGATTATAAAATGAGATTGCCAAGAAACTAAGAAAACGTAATACAAATAATGTATCCCAGCTTAAGAATATTAATTGTAGAAGATGAATTATTAATAGCTGAAGATTTAAAAGAAATCTTAGTTGAGGTTGGCTACACCGAAATTTTTAAGGCGAGAAACTATGCCCAGGCCCTAGAGGCTTTTGACTCAAAAAGTATTGATATTGTGTTGTTAGATATTAATTTGAATGATGCAAAATCTGGAATTGAATTGGGTTTGCTTATTAGTCAAAGATATCACATCCCATTTATTTATATTACTTCTTATTCAGATGCTGGAACCATTGCAAGTGTGAAACAAACTAAGCCTTCAGCCTTTTTATTGAAACCATATAATAAAGCACACCTTTTAGCCTCTATTGAAATAGCCTTTTTTAATTATTCTACAAACCTTAACGCTGCCGATAAACCTACTGCTGATAAAACAAATGAAGAAAACGAATTAATTATTAACGGGCAACTTTTGGTGAAAGATAGCTATCGCTACGTTAAAGTGCCTTTAGACGATATACTATGGTTTGCATCAGACAAAAACTACATTGAAATTAACACACAACACAAAAAATATTTATTAAGGGCGTCTTTAAAAAAGCTTCAAACGCTGTTGCCTGCTGATAAATTTGTAAAGTGTAACAAGCAGCATATTGTTAACATCAAACAGGTTGATAGTTTTAATAATAACTCTATTGAAATAAAGGGTCAACAAATTGCCATAAGTAGAACGGAACAGTTGGAAGTATTAAAAAAAATAAAAATGTAGATTATATATAAAAATCTGTGTTTCATCCCAGTTTTTTGTAAATTATACAGTAAGTTGTTTTTATTGTAAACGTATTGCGCTTAATGAGATATTTAGTTTTTTCAATAATTTTCTTTATCACTCAAATTACTTTTGGGCAAAAAACAAATATTGACAGTTTGATACTTGTTAGCCAAACAATAAAGGATGATTCTACCAAATCACAAACTTTTTTTAGAATTGCCCAAGCTTACAAACAAGAAAGAATTGATTTTGTTAATACAACAAAATATGCCCAAAAATCTATTGAATTATCCAACAGAATTCAATACTACGCAGGTACCGTTAGTGCTATACTTCTTATAGGACATACTTATAGAGAACAGTCATTGTATAAAGAGGCCATTGAAACATTTAAAAGTGCTGCAAGGGTTTGTGAAGAACATAAAGATCAACTATCAGACCGATCAATGTGTTTCAATTACATTGCAGCATATACCCTCATTTCTGATATGTATGTCGTTTTAAGAGATTTTCCCAATGCCGAAAAAAATGCTTTTAAAGCAATAGAACTTGCCGAGAAATATAATATGCAAAGGGGTAAATGTTGGATGGCGTTGGGCAATATTTTTTCAGAACAAAATAACACTGCTGAGGCAAGAAAATATACACTTAAAGCATTAGAAGATTTTAAACAGCAAATAAATAGACACAGTGATGTTGCTAGGGCGTATGCTTTTTTGGCGAGATATTATTTTGTAGAAGATGACTATCAAAATGCAATAGCTACCTACTTGCTATCTTACGAATATTATAAAAAAGCTAACAATGTTTATGGGGCAAGAGTAGCACTTTATAACTTGGCAGAGATATCCATTAAAGCAAAAGAATATGGCAAAGCCGAAAACTATATTTCCGAAATTTTAAATAACACAAATGCTGCAAAAGATGCAATGCTGCTATCCTTCATCAATAAATTAAAGTTTAGTCTTACGCTTCAAAAAAAGAACTATACAGAAGCATTAACTATTAGTAAGGAGATACTAGACTATGCTGTTAAAGAAAAAAACATTGTTGACATTAAAGCGGCATACGAGAAATACTACCAAGTTTATATGGAAACAAAAGATACAATCAATGCCTTTTTAGTGATTGAAAAAATTAGTGAGTTAAAGGACAGCATTTACAATACAAGCATTGTAAATAATACTGCCGAACTAGTCAAAAAATATGAAACAGAAAAGAAGGAACAACAAATTAGTTTTTTAAATAAAGAGAATAAAATAAACAAAGAAAAATTAGATAAAGAAACCCAACTTAGGATATTACTTAAAAGCGAAAATTTGTTGAAAGAAAGTAAGCTTCAACAAGAATTGTTATTGAAAGAGGCATTGGAAAGAGAAAACAAATTACAAGATTTAGAAATTGAACAAAAGAAAACCATTCAGCAAGTGCTTGAAAGAGAAAATAGGTTAAGAAAAACAGAATTAATTAAAGAAACAATGCTAAACGAAACGCTGCAAACTCAAAATGGTTTGATGCTGGAGAATAGCAAAAACGAAACACGTGTTCGTTGGTTAATGATAGCTGCATTACTTGGTTTTACTGCTTTTGGAATAAATTATTACCGAAGCTATAAAAGACAAAAATCCGACAACTTGCAAATTGTAAAACAAGCGGATGATTTAAAAGTGTTGATGAAGGAGGTTCATCATCGTGTGAAAAACAACCTGCAATTGATTGTGGCCATGCTGCGTATGCAACACCGAACAATTGAAGATAAAGCCGCAATAAATGCATTGGTCAATTCAGAAAACAGGTTGCATGCCATTGCCATTGTACACGAAAAACTGTATAAAACAGAGAATATTACAAGTGTTTTGCTAAAAGATTATTTACAAGAATTGATTGATGTTTTGGCTGTACAGTATCATAACGCATCCAAACCTGTCCAATTTAAGATTTTAGATAATACAGAGCTTTCAACCACCCTAGACACAGCTATTCCCGTTGGATTAATTGTGAATGAGTTGGTAACAAATTCTCTGAAATATGCCTTTAACAATATAGCACATGGTGAAATAAAATTGGAGATAAGTAGAATCGATAACAAGTATCAATTGAGCATTAAAGATAATGGAATTGGTTTGCCCAATGGCCACTTCCCCGAAACCCCTAATACTCTTGGCTTAAGGCTTGTAAGTCTCTTTACCGATCAACTTAATGGCACTTTACAATACTCAAATAATGAGGGTGCCTCTTTTACTATTTTGTTTGCATAATACTATTTATTGTATGGTTAAATCTTAGCCCAAAACACACCCTTTTTGCAGATTATATACAAACTTCTGCATTTCGTCCCTAAAATTTGGGATAATGGCTTCAAACCTTGTTTTTTGGTTTTATATAAAAACCATTAAATGAAAAAAGATTTTACATATCAAGTTTTTAAATTCATTCTTTTTGGCCTCATACTATTTGCTGGCCTTACTCAAAAATCAAATGCACAAAACTATTTAGTTTCTGGTTCATGGAACTCAAGTCAGAATGGAACCTATGTTTATTCAGGTACATGTAATGGTTTTCCATATTATGTTTTAGGAACAAATGCGCTAGTAAATAACGGGTATTTTTGGGGAATAGGAGACTATTCGTTTTCTGGCAGCCCTTGCGGGGGGTGGATGCCATTTGATTATTATAATTTTTCAAGCAGTTCTACACCTCCTACTTCTGGTTGGGGTAATGGCTTAACAGTAGAAATTGCAGCACCTAAGTTAATTTTCAGCTCGACACAATTTGTTGAAAATAGCACAAATAGTGGGTCAATTTCGACCTCCATTACTATTACTCATAATAACTTTGGCGGAGCAACTTTTGCAGGAAATAATGGTGATAATTTTGTGAGTGGGGGAAGGGTTGCTGTTTACAACATACCATCAGGTATGACTGCTTCAATTGTAAGAAACGATAACCTTACCTTAACTTTTACATTAACAGGCACAGCAACAGCGCATGCCAACGCCAATGACATTAACAACTTAAATGTGGTTTTTGATAATAGTGCGTTTAGTAATAACAACGCTTCTAATACGGTTAATAGTAATTTTAATTTAGGGTTAAATTTTATTGAAGTATTAACTGTTGGTATTGGTAATACTTATGCCACTATTCAAAGTGCAGTTAATGCAGCAAATGATTTTGATGTATTGAGTTTAGGTGCACAAACATTCACAGAACCGGGTATCAGCATCAATAATAAATCGATAACTATATTAGGTCAAAGCCCAACGCAAACAATTGTGCAAGCAAATGCAAGTGCTGGTGTTGCTTCAGATAGAGTATTTAATATTTCATTTTCAAATTATTCATCAACCAATATTGTTAATTTTGAGAAACTAACAATAAGAAATGGAAATGCAGAACATTATGGTGGCGGGGTTTTGGCTTGGCAAGTAAACGTAAACTTCTTAAACTGCGCAGTTGATTCTAATTATGCTTATACAACCCTTCCAGATGCATATTATGGAGATGGTGGTGGAGCCATAAGGGTAGCTGATGGAAGTTTTTCAGCTACAGGTACCACATTCCACAACAACCGTCATAATTCTGTTTCTAATAGACCTGGCGACTTTATGGGTGGAGGTGCCGTTGCATGGTTTGGTCAGTCTGCTTATGGCAACACAATGGTTGTAACGAATTGTACATTTGCCAATAATATTTGTGGCCAATATGGAGCTGCCATACTTATTAGGCCAACTGATAATGACATTAAGATTATTAATTCTACCTTTAATGGTAACAATGCAGGAATATCTGGCGGGGTTGCATACTTTGGCGGTGCAAGCAGCGCGTCATCCTCAAATTTTGTAAATAGTATTTTTTATGGAAACACTGCAGTTTCATCTGGTCCAGAATTCGCTTCTTCCTTTTCAATGTCGTTAAATGCAACAAATTGTATCATTGATAACAGTACAAATATGGGTAGTATTTCTGGTAATTTTGTTAATTGTATTATAGGTCAAAATCCGCTTTTAGCGGCACTTGCAAATAATGGTGGTTATACAAAAACCTTTGCATTGGCTTCTGGTAGTCCAGCTATTGATGCTGGTACAACTAGTATAGATGTTCCATTAACCGACCAAAGAGGTACAAGTACCAAAAACGCAAAAGATATTGGCTCTTATGAATATTGCCCTTCTACATCATCAATCACTAATATTTCTATTTGTTCAAGTGCATCGCCATATACTTGGAATGGTGTTAACTATACCACATCTGGAACTAAAATATTCACAAGCACAAACAGCCAAGGTTGTGATAGTATAGCCACATTGAATTTAAGTATAAATGTTCCAACGAGTTCAACAGATAGTATCACTATCAATTCGAGCCAATTACCTTATTCGTGGAATGGATTAACCTTTAATGCTGCTGGAACACAAACAGCCCATTTAACCAATGCTGCGGGTTGCGACAGTGCTGCTTCCTTAACTTTAAGTGTAACGGCAAGTACTATTGCGTTTCATTTAAAAGCCATGTTGCAAGGACTATATTTGGGTAATGGAAAAATGATAGCAGCACCATTTGGAGCAAATGGTGTAAGCCCAATGAATATTGCTGATACCATAACAGTTGAATTGAGAGAGAATGCAACTCCATTCAACGTTATACATACTATTAAAGGTCTTTTAGATACCGCAGGAAATGCCAACATTACTTTCCCAGGTTCAGTTAATGGAAATAGTTATTATGTTGTAGTAGGCCATAGAAACTCAATAGCTACTTGGACTGCCAATCCAATTGCCTTCAACGGAAATACTAATTATGACTTTACAAACGCAATAACAAAAGCTTTGGGAAGCAATATGGCAGAAGATGGTGGTGTATTCATGCTATTCAGTGGAGATGTTAACCAAGATGGTTCGGTTGATTTTAATGACTATCCAGATTTAGACATCAGCAGCAACAATGGAGATTTGGGCTATTATGTAACAGACTTAAATGGAGATGCTTCTGTTGACTTTAATGATTATCCGATTTTGGATATCAATAGCAACTTGGGTGTGCTTGTGGTTACCCCATAAACGATTTGATAAAAAAGCTTGTTTTATAATTGTTTTAATTGATAGGGGCGCGATAAATCGCTCCCCTTTTTTTTGTTTTGACCAGGCATGGTTTCCACACCAATCTTAATGCATATGAGCTTCTCGTCATGTTATACCACGCATGTCGAATAAGAGATAAAAAGGATTTAATTCCCGATTTACTTGTTGGTTGGAGTTACAAAAAGGGACAAGCGACTGTTGCAAATCTTTATTGGCTCTTTTTTATGATTTAGCATGAATGAATTACCCTCTACAGTTTTGTGCTTTTAGTGATTTGGAGAAGCCCAATTTAATCAAACCAATTTAATCACTATATTTGACCCTATAATTAGTAATTATTAGGAGTAGTGCGACTTACATTTTTTAGTTGTACTTTTGGCTAATCATTGT
>CANHJJ010000058.1 GCA_947460565.1 Bacteroidota bacterium | reverse complement strand
TGTGACCATGTCACCCACTTTTGCCACTTCCGATGATAACAATGTTGTTTTAACTTATGATGCATCCCAAGGAACAGCAGGTCTATTGGGAGAATCAACAATTTATGCTCATACAGGCGTAATAACAGACAAAAGCACTTCAAGCAGTGATTGGAAATATGTAATAGCAGGTTGGACAACCAATTTGCCGAAAGCATTATTGACTAGAATAGGAACAACTAATCAATACGCTTTAAATATTGGAAATATTCGTAATTTTTATGCTGTACCAGCGGGTGAGAAAATTCTTAAACTCGCAATGGTTTTTAGAAATGCAACTGGAGCTAAAGAAGGCAAGGGTGTTGGAGGTACTGATATTTTTGTTGATGTGAATCAAGGAACCTTTCAAGTGAAAATTTTAACACCAACTAAGGCAACTTATTTCTTAAGTTCAGACAATGTTTCTATTAGTGCTTTTTCATCAACCAAATGCAATTTGACATTATATGCCAACGGAAATCAATTGAATTCGCTTTCAAACGATTCTACCATTTCATATAGTGGTCTTATGAGTAATATTGGAACAGGTAAAGTGCAATTGGTGTTAAAAGGAACATCGGGTTCATTTTCTGCCTACGATACAACATACATTGTAAACAGGCCAGGCGGTAATGTCTCAAATCCGCCATCTGGGATAGTAGATGGTATTAACTATATTAATGATAATACGGTTACGTTAATGCTTTATGCTCCTAATAAGAATTTTGTTTTTGTTTATGGAGATTTTAATAATTGGGAATTAGATCCTACCTATATGATGAATCGCACCCCTGATGGCAGTCGATATTGGATTACCTTAAATGGATTACAAAAAGGAGTTGAATATGCTTTTCAATATGTAATTGATAATGAAAAATTGAAAGTCGCTGATATATATAGTGATAAGATTCTTGATCCTTTTAATGACAAATGGATAAACCAAAATAATGTAATTACTTATCCAAATTTAAAGCCATTTCCAGAAGGTAAAACCACAGATCCTGTATCCATTATTCAAACTGGACAGACACCTTATAATTGGCAGTTTTCAAATTACAACAAACTCAGGTCTGATAGACTGGTAATATATGAATTATTGTTAAGAGACTTTTTATCCACTCACGATTTTAAAACTTTAACAGATACAATTGATTACCTTAAAAACTTAGGTGTAAATTGTATAGAATTAATGCCAGTTAACGAATTTGATGGAAACGAAAGCTGGGGTTATAATCCTAACTTCTATTTTGCAGTAGATAAATATTATGGAACAAAGGATGATTATAAAAGATTTATTGATGTTTGCCATAGTAAAGGAATTATGGTTGTTATGGATATTGTGCTAAACCAATCTTGGGGATTAAATCCTCAAGTGAAAATGTATTGGGATGCAGCTAATAACAGACCCGCAGCCAATAATCCTTGGTTTAATCCAGTTCCCACTCATCCTTTCAGCCCAGGTTATGACTACAATCACGAAAGTCAAGCTACTAAAGACTTTGTGGACAGGGTTATCAAATATTGGGTAACTGAATATAAAATTGACGGATATAGATTTGATCTATCAAAAGGATTTACCCAAAAAAATACAGGTAGTGACGTTGCAGCATGGGGCGTTTACGACCAAAGTAGAGTTAATATTTGGAATAGAATAAGAACTGAATTTGTGAAAACCTGCCCTGATTGTTATATGATATTGGAGCATTTAGGAGAAAACAGTGAGGAGAAAGTATTAGCCAACGCTGGTTTCTTGCTTTGGGGTAAAATGACAGAGCAATATAATCAAATAACCATGGGTTATTCTACCAATTCAGATATCAGTAGTGGAAATTACAAGAACCGTCAATTTACTTTCCCTAATTTGGTAACTTATGCTGAAAGTCATGATGAAGAGAGGCTTATGTATAAAAATTTAACTTTTGGAAATGGTGCAGCTAAGGATTTAAATATGGCCCTAAAAAGGACCGAAGCAGCTATGGCGATGTTA
Source organism: Bacteroidota bacterium (assembly GCA_947460565.1). Classification (GTDB taxonomy): domain Bacteria; phylum Bacteroidota; class Bacteroidia; order UKL13-3; family UKL13-3; genus RGVD01. Next base: position 7,532 of record CANHJJ010000058.1, on the reverse strand, counting down.
ATTCCATTGAAAGGTCCAAAAATGTTATGGCAATTTGAAGAATTAGGATTTGATAAGTCTATATTTAGTTGCGGTGATGGAACCCTACCAACTCCATACGGAACAGATAGATGTAAAACGGATAAGAAGGCACCTACTTGGAATTATCAAAGTATACCAGCAAGAAAAAACTTGTATAATGCCATTTCAAAATTAACTGCATTGAAAAGATATTCGACCATGGAAAGTGATAATTATAGCTATGATGCAGCGGGTACAGGTAAATTTTTAAAGGTTACGGGTGATACCATGAATGTAATTATTGCAGCTAACTTTGATATGAATGCCTTGGGTTTAAAACCACAATTCCAAAACAATGGATATTGGTATGATTATATGACAGGTGATTCAATTAATGTTACATCTGCTGATTATAATATATTACTGAATCCAGGAGATTATAAAGTTTATACAAGTAAAAACCTTAATAAAAATGTAATTATTGATAATCTGAATATTGATAATTCAACCTTGTTTCTCAAATCAACAGCGGTTGATACTTCAATTAATATTACAAGTAACAGATCTTGGGTTATAAGTAACACTAATAGTTGGGTAACCATCAATCCAATGTTGGGATCTGGAAATACAAAATTAGGAATTAGTTTAGCTGCTAATACTACAGCAGTTTCAAGAACTGCAAATATTAATATTCAAGCTGGTTCGGTATATAAACAATTACAAATAAATCAATTAGGCTTTTCTGGTATTGACGATATAGAAAAAGAGGTATTTGAAATTTATCCTAATCCAACAAATAATGGAAAACTAAGTGTTCGATTATTAGAAAAAAATAATTCTCCCTTTAAATTAGCTGTTTATGATATCGTTGGTAAAGAAATTGCTATTTTTGAAAATGAAAAACTTTATATTAGTGGAGGTGAAATCATCGAATTGGATCTGTCGAGTTCTGTAAAATGCAAAAGTGGAATGTATTTTATTAAAGCGTTTTATCAAGATGGTTCTTATACAAAAAAGATTTTAATACAATAAAATATCAAATTGATTTATGAAACTACCGCATTTTTAAAATCACAAAGTGCAATGGTGTTGTATATACAAACGAATTAGCTAAACAATTGAAATATATGAGGAAACAATTACTAATAACGCTGCTTGCCTTTTTTGCCTTGGGTCAAGTATATGCTCAAAGTATCAAAGGTCGTGTTGAAGACAACAAAAAAGAACCTGTTATTGGGGCAACGGTATTGATTGAGGGAACAAAACAAGGGGCCATAACAGATGCCTTAGGTGCATTTGAAATAAAAAATATTAAACCAGGCGATTACAAAATAAAAATATCTGGTGTAGGCTATGTAACTACAATTCGTGAAATTTCAGTATCAACAAATGGAGCTAATGTTTTAGTAAGTATAAAAACGGATACTAAAATCTTAGATGAAGCAGTAGTGGTTGGTTACGGTGTTCAAAGAAAACGCGAAGTAACTGGTTCTGTAGGCAAAATCACAGGTAAGGAATTAAACGATATGCCTGTTCCCAGTTTCGAAAGTGCCTTGCAAGGCAAATTAGCTGGTGTGACTGTAACAACGGGCAGTGGACTTGCTGGATCTGCTGCCATAGTAAGAATTAGAGGGGTAGCTTCCATAAGTGCAGCAGGTGATCCTTTGTATGTTGTTGATGGTATTGCTGTTAACCAAGATTATTCGAGTTTGGGTAATGGAGGAGGTTTTAACCAAAATCCATTATCATCTCTGAATCCAAATGATATAGAATCTATTGATGTTTTGAAGGATGCAGCAGCTACCTCAATTTATGGATCTAGGGGAAGTAATGGTGTAATTTTAATTACTACCAAAAGAGCAAAAGGAAATGGTTTGGTAATAAACTACGATGGACAAATTGGAACGTCATCTCCGACTGCTTTACCTAACATGACCAATTCACAACAATTTCTTCAATTATATAAAGAGGCTTGGATAAATGATGGTCGTGCTGGAAACCCAGATTTGAAGGCCAATGGTGTGAGCATGACTTGGGACGAAGCTTTAAAAAGTGGCAATAATACCAATTGGTTAGACTATACAACCAGAACTGGAGTGAAACAACAACATAATATTACCATTCAAAAAGGTAGTAAATATGTTAAAGCGAGTGGTGTTTTTGGATATTCAACCAATGAGAGTTTTTTAGTTGGTAATAGCTTTGATAGGCTTTCAGGCAGATTAAATATGGATTTTCAAATCACTAAGAAATTATCAGCTATATTAAGTTCATCATATTCTCAAGGTACAAATAATAGGGTATATAGCGGTTGGTCAGGAGGCTTTGGTCAAGTGATGTCATCTGCATTGCCAATTTATCCAGTAAGAAATGCAGATGGAAGTTATTTCTTGTTTAAAAACGGAGATGGAGGGGGTGGAGATATTTTCAATCCAGTTATGATTCAAGATTTGTATAAATGGAGAACTATCGAAAAGAAAGCTATTAACGGAATAACATTCGATTGGAAGCCGGTAAAAAATTTAACACTAAAAGCAAGTGGTAATTATGATTATACCGATTTGTCAGATCAGTATTTTACACCTCAAGCTATGTTGAAAATGACTTCACCTTCTTTGCCGGGAGTTGATACAATACCAGGATATGCATATGGTAATAGTACTTATACGAATAATTACAACTATTTATTACAAGCTAATTATTCTTATGAATTGAACAAAATCAATAAATTTGATTTTATGGCTGGTCATGAGTATCAAAGAACACATGCAAACTTCTTTAATCAGCAAATACTCTCTTCAACTCCATTATGGGATAATCAAACAATAACTACTGCGAATATTAATACAAATCCTCGAAACAATGGTGGTGTAATCGATCGAATTACTGCATTTTTAGGGTATTTTGGTAGGGTAAATTATAATTTGAAGGATAAGATTTTTTTACAATTGAGCGGTCGTGTTGATGGGTCTTCAAAATTTGGTGCAAATAATAGATACGCATTTTTACCAGCTGCCTCAGTGGGTTATATTTTAACTGAGGAGAAGTTTTTAAAAGGGAATAAATTTATAAACTTCTTAAAAGTGAGATACAGTTACGGAAAGTCGGGGAATTCAGCATTTGAGGACTATGCAAGGTTTGGAACCTTTTCAGCTGGTAATAGCCAAATAAATTATAATGGTAACAATATATTATTTCCTACTAAGCTTGAGAATAAAGACCTTAAGTGGGAAACATCATGGACATCAAATTATGCTATAGATTTTGGATTATTTAACGATAGGATTAATGGTACCATTGAGTATTATGATAAGAAGACAGAGGATGTAATCATGAATTTGACTATTAGTTCTACCAATGGATTTGGTTCATATTACGACAATGTGGGAGGAATCAGAAATCGTGGTGTTGAGTTCAATTTGAATACAAAAAATACAGTTGGAAAGTTCAAATGGTCTACCAACTTTAATATTGCCCGAAATATAAATGAATTAACTAGCACCGGTTCATATACGCAAGATGCGGTAAGCGGAGGAACTAATGATACAAGAGCAGTTGTTGGTTCTCCTGTTGGAACTTATTACATTGTAAGATTTAGTCGCGTAGATCCTGCTGATGGTAGACCAATTTATCTTGATAAAGATGGAAAAGAAACTAAAACATGGGATGTTAATAATAGGGTACCAGTTGGTGCCATTTTACCCGATGCAGTTGGTTCTGTGACAAATAGATTTGAATATAAAAATTTCGATTTTAGTTTTATGGTTTACTTCCAACTTGGAGGTAAAATTTATGACGCCTCTGCTAAAAGACAGATGGGCGTAACTTCATTTTGGAACTATAGAACAGATATTGCAGATAGATGGCAAAAACCAGGCGATATAGCCACTTTCCCTCGTTTAACCCTAGATCCAAAGACATATGGTTTACCTGATTATTGGCAATACAATACCACCATGTGGCTATATGATGCTTCATTTGCCAGGCTAAGAAATGTAACTATCGGATATAGAATTCCAAATTCAGTTACTAAAAAAATACATATTGCCTCTGCTCGATTGGCTATTATTGGTACAAATTTGTTGACTTTTACTAAATATCCTGGCCTAGATCCTGAAATTGCCCGTGACGGTGAAGGTAGTATTAATGCTTCCAGAAATATGCAATCTCAAGGTACTTTTTACCTTAATGCACCTCAAGAAAAAACATTTACATTTCAAGTATCCATTAATTTTTAATCATAACAGAAATGAAAAAAACGATTTATATAATTATACTACTTTGTGCTATTTTACAAAGTTCTTGTGATAAGCAAATTGACTTAAATGCGAAGGATCTAAATCTTTTTATTCCTGAAGAAGCATTAAAAACACCAGATGATATGCAAGCATTACTGAATTCATGTTATGATGCCACTGCTAATATGATGAATGGTCGATTTCAAGCAGCTTCAGATTTATTAGCAGATGATATTGTTCCATTGCAAAACAACGGTAATTACTTAGGTATTTATAATAGAAATAGTAACCAGTTTAATGGAGTGATTGGAGATATTTATTCTCAACCTTACTTTTCTATTTACAGAATTAATGTAATGGACATCTACTATAGTCAAATAGCAGGTTTAGCCGCAAACGACATTAAGAGAATGAAAGGAGAAGGACGTTTCTTGCGTGCGCTATGCCATTTCGAAACGGTGAAATTATGGGCGCAACCATGGGGTTTTAGCAGCGATAATTCGCATCTTGGTATCGTATTGAGAGAACGAGCTAAAAATGAACCTTTACCAAGATCAAGTGTATTAGCTTCATTTAACTTAATAATTAGCGATTTAAGTTATGCAATTGACAACTTACCTGAGTCTAATGACGTGTATGCTGATAAAATGGCTGCAAAAGCATTGTTAGCCAAAGTTTATTTCCATATTGGTAAATACAATGAAGCACTTCCACTACTTAATGATGTTATCAATTCAAATAAATATACTTTGAGTGATAGTTTAAATAGGTTTGATAGAGCCTCAACTCAATCAGAAATTGTGTTTGGCTTTGTAGCAAAAAATGCTTTTGAATTGCAAAGAGCAGATGCATTTAGATCTAATTATTCATCAAAAGGAACAGCTCAATTAGGAGTTTCAAATGATTTATATAATTTAATTCATACAGACACAAGCGATAGAAGAAACAACCTATTAAAGGCAATTGTAAAAGATGGGGTACAAACCATACTTACTACTAAATTTGATTTGTCAACAGTTTTTGCTTGTCCATATATTACGCTAACTGAATTGTTGCTTACCAGAGCTGAATGTATAGGAATGTTGAATAGCAATATTAACCAAGGTGTTGATGATTTAAATAAAATAATCAAACGCGCTTACGGTGCCTCTTCAACACGTGTTTTAAATTCAAGTGCAGATGCTGTTACTTTAATAACTGAAACTAGGTTGCAAAGAAGACTAGAAATGTTTTGCGAAGGTGACAGGTTGCAGCAATTTAAGCGCATAGCAGCAGCTTCTAATAATAATCCTCAGGAAATTAGAGGGGCTAAATGGAATTGCCCTGGCATGATATTACAGTTTCCAGGTTCAGAGGGAACATCAGCTAATTTTATTTATAACCCAACTACAGTTTGCAATTAATTATCATGAAAAAGATAGCATATTTAATTTTATTAAGCTTAAGCATAAGCGCTTGTAAAAAGGATTTTTACAAACAGGATTTAGGCACAGATATTTATCCATCTGCGCTTAATTATAAAAATATTCAAGGGAAATGGAATTTAAACTCGGTTGTTCAAACCGATGAGAAATCCTTAATCAAAGAGTCATTAACCATAACTGATTTCTTTGACAATTCAAGTAAACCAAATATTAGTTTTTCTATCAATGGAACAGATACTACTTTCTCAGTTGATACAGCCGGTTTGTTAATCAACTATTTTGGTGATATTTCTGGAAAATGGAGCTTTGACAATTCTGAATTTCCTAAAAATATTAACTTAACAACGTCTAAAGGAAATCAGGTGGTTTTGCCTATTTCATCAAACCTAATTTCTTCAGCATTGCCCAGTTTAATTAGTTTTAAGCAGACACTTGCTTGCCCTGATCCAGATGATCCAACAAAAACGGTTAACACCATGTCATTTTCAATTAACTTAACTAAATAGAAGCATGAGAAAGTATATTTTATTATTATCGTTAGTACTTATATCACAATTTGTATTTGCTCAAGTTACATGGGTAGAGCCTAAAAATCCAGATGTGAATAAGAAGATAAGGATTTATTGCGATTTAAGTAAAGCTACAGCTACAACTGCAGACAAGATGAAAGCTGATCCTATTGGTCCCTATTATATTTGGACTTGGAAGCCTACTGAGGCTGAAAGAGCGGATACACTAGCAAATGGAACCGGTGACAAAGCTTGGAAAAATTCGAATGATAAGTTGATGATGAAAAAAGATGATACCAAAGGTGCAAACGTTTGGTATTATGAAATGATACCAGTTCAATTTTATAATTGTGATGCAGCTAAGGTTTATAGTGATGGAATATCCTTCTTAGTAAAACCTAAAGATGGTGGAGGATATGGCGACCCAGATGTAAAAACCGAAGACTTTAGTGTTACCATTGATCCACCAAAAACAGACAGAGGGGTAATTTATCCGATTCCTGCTATTGTGTATTCTGATCAATTAACATCATTAATATATGATAACCCAGTTGAGAAGAAGATAAGCATGAAAAATCTAAATGCCGGAGATGTATATGTTTGGATTAATGCAACTATTAAAGATACTGCTTCTGGTAAAATCCGAACCTATGCCCCTAATACTTTGTTTAGCGTGCAGGATAATCCAAAATTAATGATGAAAAAGGATTCAAATGGTAAATTCCGATTATCCTTCATTCCAAATCAGTTCTTTGGCATAACTTCAAAAGAAATTATTACCCAAATTGATGCCATTGTAAGAAAGAAAGACTACTTAGGAACTGATGATAGAAGTGATACCCAAGCTAAAATAATTATTGGTTGTCCTTAAAATGAACCTACTATTAATTCAAAAGGGGAGGCTACATATTATTGTAGCCTCCCTTTTTTTATTGAAAGGTATTGTCACAATGGTGTCTTGAAGAAGATTCAATCATTGGTAATCCAATTGTTGAATATACACGGTGCATCGTCCTGAAAATGGTTGACTAATTTAAGAGCTATCCACTCTGTTTGCAATAATACCAATTTTTTATTTTATAGAATAATGTTGACTTTTGAATTTCCTTTTAAACGGAATTGGGCAATGATATGGGGATGTCAACCCAACAGGGATAAAAAGGACGCGATAGAATTTTCGGTAATAAGACCATCTTTTTGGTGGTCTTATTTAAAATTCTTGAGCGCTTATGCCTGCTGTAATTCCCCAACATCATCAATGGTTTTGTGTTTATAGTACGATTTCCATTTTCTTTCTAAACAACCTTCTAATAAATGAGCTTGTGCTGGTGTGTTCCATTCAATGCTTCTATGTGGTCTTT
>CANHJJ010000057.1 GCA_947460565.1 Bacteroidota bacterium | reverse complement strand
TTCTAGCTTTAGCAAGGCTTCCGTGTTCACATGTTCTATTTCATAACTTAGCACATCCGAAGTTTCTGCTAATTTTCTAATAGCTGCTTCATCTTGCAAACTACCTATGATTAGTTGATCACAGATGCTTGCACAAGGGCAATTCGGGTCGTTTTCGAGTATATTAAAAGTTAGATTTAGTCTCAAACTTTCCTCAATCATCATGCGTCCTAATTGACCGCCCCCTAAAATACCTATTCGAGTATGCAATGGATTCATTTTATATCTTTTTATTTAGCCTTTGCTTGTAAAACTTGTAAATAGAAATTCTCATATTTGGGAACGATGTTATTAATATCAAATTCCTCAGCCCTTGCCAATGCGGCTTTTTTAAATTGTGCAAGTCTGTCATTATCTTCGAGTATATATATAGACTTTTCTGCCATAGCACATACATCACCCACATTGCACAAAAATCCTGTTACCCCATCTACATTTAATTCTGGGATTCCACCTGCATTGCTTGATACAACGGGTACCTCGCAGGCCATGGCTTCCAGAGCTGCCAAACCAAAACTTTCTGTTTCACTAGGTAAAAGAAATAAGTCACAAATAGACAAAATTTCTTCTACTGGATTTTGTTTACCTAAAAAGCTTATGCTATTGCCAAGGTTTAATTCACGACAAAGGATCTCAATGGTGCTGCGTTCTGGACCATCTCCCACCAAAAGTAATTTTGCGGGTATTTTTTCTTTAATTTTTGCGAAGGTTTTCACCACATCATCCACTCTTTTTACTTTTCTAAAATTGGATGTGTGAACAATTAGCATTTCGCCATTTGGTGCAATGGCTTTCTTAAAGTGTTCGCGGTCTTGTTTACTAAAACGAGTAATATCTATAAAATTTGGTATTACTTCAATGCGTTTCTGAGTACGAAAATGGCTGTAAGTGTCTTGCTTCAAGGAATCTGAAACCGAAGTAACCGCATCAGATTGATTGATTGAGTATGTGACAACAGGCGTAAATGAAGGGTCTTTGCCTACCAAAGTTATATCTGTACCATGCAAAGTAGTAATCACTGGAATATGAATTCCTTCGCTAGCCAATATTTGCTTTGCCATGATGGCTGCCGAAGCATGTGGAATGGCATAGTGTACATGTAACAAATCCAGTTTCTCAAATTTAACCACATCCACCAAACGACTTGTAAGCGCGGTTTCATATGGCGGAAAGTCGAACAATGGATAACTGGAAACATATACTTCGTGATAAAAAATATTTCCCGTAAAGAAATCCAAGCGTGCAGGCTGCTTATAAGTGATAAAATGCACATCATGTCCGCGCATTGCCAAAGCCTTTCCTAACTCGGTGGCCACCACTCCGCTTCCTCCATATGTTGGATAACAAACAATTCCTATTTTCATATAAATATTAAATCAAAACAATTTGTATAATGTTTTGAGGTTTGCAAACCTAAAACAATAAATATAGGCATCAAACCCTTTTGTTTAATATTTACGTTAATTAACTAAATGGCTCATTTTTAGTAATAATGTGATAAAAGATGGCATAGTGGGTAATAAACATCTCGCTAAATATTATTTTGCAGCCAAATAAATAAGATGTCAATTCTAGATGAGATAAAATTCCGCTTTCAACAAAACAATGCCATTACACGCATTATTTTTTTGAATGTGTTTGTTTTTCTGTTCTTTTCAATATTATCTGTATTGGGTTACCTAATTAATCTATCCTTCTTTTCGGGTATTATTAGCTATTTTGTCCTTCCCTCAAATATTTCCAAATTATTGTATCAGCCATGGAGCATTTTTACATACATGTTTCTTCATGATGGATTCATGCATATCTTGTTCAATATGCTTTGGCTATATTGGGTGGGAAGTTTGCTTCAAGAGTATTTGGGTAATACTAAAACATACGAAGCTTATTTTTTAGGGGGCATCTCTGGTGGACTACTTTATTTGTTAGCCTACAACTTATTGCCTGTTTTTTCTGCCAATGTTTCTTATTCATTTGCTTTAGGTGCTTCAGCTGGTGTACTTGCAGTGGTTTGTGCTGCAGCTACTTTGCTACCTGAATTTAATTTTCAACTACTTTTTTTTGGAAATGTGAAGCTCAAGTACATTGCTTTAATTAGTGTTTTACTAGATTTGATAAGTATTCCTCAAGGAAATGCCGGTGGGCATATTGCACATTTAGGTGGTGGTTTGTTTGGTTATTTGTTTATTAAATTGATTTATGCTAATAACAATTTCTCTAATAGATTGGATGCATTATTTGATCGTGTTTTGGATTTATTTAATTCTAAACCAAAAATTAAAATTCAGCATAAAACCACGTTTATGAAAACTGCCAGCAATGCCAGGCCAAGTCAGGTAGATGTAGATGTAATCTTAGATAAAATTTCAAAATCGGGTTACGAGAGTTTGTCACAAGTTGAAAAGGAGACTTTATTTAAAGCAAGCAAGGACTAAAGTTATCATTATGAAGTATATTAATAAAATAGTTTTTATAATTAACATCATTGCATTAGTGGCTTTAATTGGGTCATACCTGGCCCCATATATTAGCCCTGCCGTTTGGTGGCAGGTAGCATTTTTAGGTTTGGCCTTTCCTTTTATTTTTATTGTTAATCTATGTTTTGTGGTTTATTGGCTGCTGCTATGGGACATTAGAATTTGGTATGCCATTGTAGTATTGTTGTTAGGTTCTTTTCATATCTATCATTTTATTCAATTTGGCACCCAAAAGACAGAGCAAACAAATAACAGAATAAATGTTGTTTCCTTTAATACCCATAATTTTGGTGTATTTGAGGCCGATAATATCTACGACAGCTCAGTATTTTTTAATACACTACGAGATTTAAAACCAGATATTATGTGTTTCCAAGAATTTGTTGATACACGGACAGATGTAGATACTAAAATGTATAAGCAGTTATTTAAGGAGTATAAACACTTATATAAAGTAAATGTGGATGATAACGACTCAAATCCAACAGGCTATAGTGTTTCTATTTTCACTAAGTTTAAAATTCTTGAAAGTGGCGTTGTTGAAAGGGTAAATGCTGGTGGTAATTGCACTATTTATTGTGATTTGGTAACCGAAAATGACACCATAAGGTTAGTTAACACTCATTTGAAAAGCATTAGCTTCCAGCAAAAGGATTTTGAAACCATTACAGAATTAAAAAATGGAGATAACCAATCTAAGGTAGATTTTAGAAGTGTAAAAGGGATATTTGCTCGACTTAAATACGCTTTTGTTGCGCGCTCTAAACAAGTTGATATTATCAAGAGCTTTATTGATTATTCGCCTTATAAAGTGATTATTTGTGGTGATTTTAACGACTCACCTACAAGCTATTCATACAATATGCTGCGGGGCGATAAAAAGGATGCATTTGTTGAATCTGGCTCAGGTATAAGCCCTACTTATATTGGTAAAATGCCCAATTTTAGAATTGATTATATATTGTGCGATAAGTCTTTTGAAGTTTTTAATTACAAACCACAAAAGCTCAATTTTAGCGACCATAAATTGATTTCTGCCACCTTGGTATATTAATTTGCGTGACAAATAGTCTTCAAAACATTCTCGGTATTGAGATTGCTGTTTGTAGTATAATTAAATTAGCTTTGCAAACAATTTAGATATACAAATAATGATAACAATAAGTGAAAAAGCAAGAAATCGTATAGCCGAATTAAAAAACGAGTCTCATTTTGATGAAAAATATTTTTTAAGGGTTTGGGTTGAAAGTGGTGGTTGCTCTGGATTATCCTATAAATTAGATTTTGACAACGAAGACAAGCCAGGAGATGAGGTGTTTGGAGATTTAGATGTGAAGGTGGTTACGGATAAGAGAAGTGTTTTATACCTTTTCGGAACTGAACTGGATTTTTCTGATGGACTTAATGGAAAAGGCTTCACTTTCAATAATCCCAATGCCTCGCGTACTTGCAGTTGTGGCGAAAGTTTTTCTGTGTAGTACAATATTTTAACAAATTGTTGAAAAGATTTGATTATTACAAGTCAAGGTATATATTTGCAGCCCTATTGAAATTTTTATAGCGTAAATTATTTAGAAATGGCAAACCATAAATCATCAATTAAAAGAATTAGAAGCAACGCAGCTAAGCGTTTGCGCAATCGTTATCAAGCTAAAACGACTCGTACATTAATTAAAAGACTAAGAACTTCAACAGAGAAGTCGGAAGCCGAAAAATTATATGTTGAGGTTTCTTCAATGTTAGATAAATTAGCTAAAAAGAATGTTATCCATAAAAATAAAGCGTCTAACCAAAAATCAAAATTGGCTAAAGTGGTGAAAAAAGTGGGTACTGTGCTTGCCAAAAAATCATCAAAGAAAAAATCATAATTAATTAATTTACAAATATTTAAAAGCTTTCTGAATACCAGAAAGCTTTTTTTGTGCTTTTTTTTAAAGGCCAATTTCTATTAAAACTTTCATAAAAAGAGGCATTAAGAAAAAATTTAGAAATGCTTACCTTACTTTTGAATCATAAAAATACCTGTATTATGAAAAACAAATACACAACATATATGCAAAAGCACATTTTAAAACTGCTTTTATTATTGCCATTTTTTATGGCAATGCCTAAAGCCAATGCTTCCCATTTAACAGGTGGTGACATGAGTTACGAATGTTTAGGTGGTGGTCTTTACAAATTAACCTTTAAGGTGTATCGCGATTGTCAAGGTATTCCTATGTGTAATTGCCCGGGTATGGCAGGATGTAGTTTAACGGGTGTTACCGTAACAGGGGTGGATCCAGGTTGTTCAAATTTACCTGCATCGGTTTCAATGACCATTGTGCCCGGTGGCGTGAGTGGTTTTGATGTAATTCAATTATGCCGTACAGATAAAACCATTTGTACCAATTGCGGCACCCGCACTCCCGGTACATTTACCCCTGGAATTGAAGTTTATACTTTCACAGGTACAATTAATTTGAATGCGGTTACACCAGCATCTTGTTGCAATGTAGTGGTGGGTTGGAGTGATTGTTGCCGTAACAATGCGATAACTAATTTGCAAAATCCCGGAGGTTTATCTTATTTTGTTGGTGCTACTATTAACAGATGTGCCACCCCTTGCAGCGGTGCGCCTACATTTACCAATGACCCTGTGGCTTTGGTATGCGCAGGACAAGAGTTTACCTACAACTTAGGTGCTATCGACCCTGAGGGCGATTCTTTAAGTTATTCATTTGGTTCATCTCAAATTGGTGCCAATTCTCCTGCACCATACAAGGTCCCCTATAATGCCACTAATTTTCCATTTCCTTACCTAGGTTCGCCCAATCCAAATTTACCTCCTCCTCTAGGTATAAATATTGATCCTGTTACAGGTGATGTGCGCTTTACGCCAACAGGAAATTTCGTATCTAATTTTGTAATTGAAGTAACACAATGGAGGTACTTACCTGGAGGAGCTCCATACAAAGTAGGGGTTACACGAAGAGATATTCAATTTTATAGCATAACCAGTTGCCCTCCAAATGAGCCTCCTAAATTTATTACCTATAATGATAATGGAGAGTTGGTGAGTTCTACTGCAACCATAGTGCCTACACCCAATCCTATTCCAAGTAATTACGTTCCTAGAACAAGTTGGTCGGTGTGCGCCAAAAATCAGTTGTGTTTTATTATTGAAGCAAGGGATGGAGTAGAATCTACTGATACCACAGACATGACTTGGAATTCCCCTCCAACCATTGTGGGTTCTCCAAATACCATACAATATTCATGGACCCCTACTTATCCGCGTTTTACTTGGCCAAATTCAGGCGATCATATTGGAGTTATTAAATATGATAGATGGAGATTTTGCTGGACACCAAGTGTAACAGCATATAATCCCAATAAAAGACCTTATTATTTCACAGTTTCTGCCAGAGATAGAATGTGTCCGGTGCCTGCTCGTTCATCCCGTTCGTTTGCAATCACTGTCAACCAAACCCCAGATGCTACTATTGCAGTTGACTCGTTCAAGTGTGGTTTTTATAGATTGAAATATACGCTTACTCCGGCAACTTCCAATGTAGCTCTTAACAACTCTTATACAAGATGGTTTGTAGAGACTGTTCCTGGTTCGGGTGTATATACGCAAAAGACATCTGATGCCAATAACACCGCCAGAATGAGTACTACCTTTACAAAAGGTGGCAAGTATAATGTATACCTAAGATTATCATCACAACCACCACCAATTCCAAATGGATGTCCTAATGATAGTATTCCATTCACTATAAATGTCCCAAATCCTGTAGCTGTTGTTCCACCTAGTACCTATAATTGTTTTGGACAACCAGTTAAGGTTTTATCCAACGGGCAATTTGGATTACCGGGTGCCAATAGGTTTGAGTATTTTCAGCTAATCGGGGCTAATTATGTATCAATCAGGCCTAAAAGTTTTGATTCTACTGCTACCCTAACACCCCCTATCTCGGGCACACCTCCATTCAATACCGCCTATAGGGTTGTAATTACAGAGCCCACTCAAGGATGCACTGGAACTGCAAATTTTAATATACTTACAAGGGCCTTACCGCCCAGAAATTTACTTCCTGATATACGTATTTGTCAATCTAATGATACTACTTTTTGGGCAGATGGCCTAAACAATACTATTTCTGCTAACGCAAGTTATAAATGGTATAAGGTGATGAGTGGGGATACTGTTCCATTTGTTCCAACTAAAATGGCAAATACTTTTAATAGTTTAGGTGTTGTTTCCAAGGATTCAGGAGATTTTGTGCTAATTAAAACAGATGCCTTCGGCTGTAAAATGTGGGATAGCACTAGATTAAATGTAAATAGTTTTCCAATTAAAGGGGGGTCTGGACAGAATGCTTGTTTGAATGACCCACCACTAACCATGAGGGCTGTGGTGCCAGCAGGTGCAACAGTATCGGGAATAAGGTGGTATAATTCTATGGCCCCATTAATAACTTTATCTGATAAAGATACATTCCAAATTCCAACAAATGTGTTGGATTCTCAGAGATATGTCATTACAAGCAATACAGTTTTTGCGGGTGTCGGCTGTCCCGCTAGTGATACCATTACAGTTGTTATTAGCCCTCAACCATTGTTGAGTCCAATTACTCCATATTCAATATGTAACAACGTGTCAAGTGTAACTTTCCCGCCAATTACCTCAACCAATAAAACCATTAAGAGCGTTGTTTGGAGTTACCCAGCAAGACCACTTGCTATCAATGGTAAAATATTTTACGTGGATAGTATTATGACTCCACTACCTTTGCCTACAGCCTCTCCTTACGGGGATAAAGTTGATTTGGTTGCTTATGATCAGCATGGTTGTAAGGTGGCAAGCAATTTGGTAATTGCCATTTTCCCCGCCCCTAAGGTTACGGTAGGTCCACAAAAAATTATTTGTGATTATGACAAGCCATTTTCATTAAGACCATTATCAGCTAAGTTTAATACGCAAGGAGCCTTCCCAGATAGGTGGTCAGGAAGAGGTGTAGATTCGGTTACTAATGGTTTGGTATTATCATTAGGTACAATTAATGAGTATTTCTTTAACCCTCAAAAAGCGAATGTGCGTAAAGCCAATCCCAAGGATACCAATATTATTTCATACAATTTTACTAAAATTTATAACAATCCTTTAGGATATGCGGTTGCATTGCCATCATCAACTGGACCTACCATTTCAGGCCCTTCTGGTGGTTGTCCCAGTGGTGATACCATTGTATTCGAGGTGGTTAAAACACCAAAAGTGGATGTGTCTGCTGGAGCTCAAGTTTGTAAAAGCGATTTGCCTTTCGACTTAAATGTTCATTTTAGTGCGGTTACAGAGGCTTTGGACCCAACCACTAGTAAATGGTATTTTGCGCCACCTAACAATAAGTTTAAGGCGATTGCTGTTCCTGATTCTAACATATTGGATCCTGGCCATCCTGATATTGTAGTAGCTGCTGGTGCACAAGCAACATATAAATTATACTATGTTGATAAATCTACCGGTTGTACAGCTATTGATAGTACCAACCTAATTGTTAACGGAGCCCCAATAGTAAAGTTAACTTTAAATGACCCAACACAAGATATAGTTTGTAGCACAGTGGGAAAAGTTTTGATTGATATGCAACCTAGCATAGGAAGTTTAAGCACGGGCGATATAGGCACATACAGTGGTTGGGATATTAATAATCCAACCCCACCTTTATTAACAGCGCTAAGCCTTGTTAATGGTCAATCGCAAATGCAATTAGATTTGAATAACTCTGAAATAAAGGATGCCACCTACAAATTTAAATATGAATATACAAATGGAATAGGTTGTAAAAATTCAGATGAAGTAACTGTGCAGGTGCAAGGTCCTCCTGTTGTTCAAATATTTGATCCGTTCTCTACATGTTCTTATGATACTGTTTTGACTATTTCTACGCAAAATAATACGCCACTTTCACCTTATACTTTAGAATGGAATACTAATGGTACTGGTGTTATTGTGGATGACAAAGCAAAATCAACCAGTTACACACTAACACCTGATGATGTGAAAAGTGGAGCAATTACATTTACGGCTAATACCAAGGCAATTGCAGGAAATGAGTGCCCAATAGCTACTGCAACATCTACAGTAACTATCAATCCTCAACCAAAAGCAAGCTTCATTTGTGAAAGCTGTAATGGTTGTGTTAATCCCAAATACAATTTGGTACTTAGTCCTATTTATAGAGCAGGAGATCCAGGACAAAGTAATACCCAATATTACTGGTATGTAGATGGTAATTTAGATTCTACCATGAATACCAATACTGACATATTTGTTAGCGACTCCCTGTCTCAAACGTATACAAATGCGGGTAAGCACAGTGTTTATTTAAAAGTGGTTAGTGACAAAGGTTGTGTGGCCGTTTCTTCAACTCAGAATGTAGAAGCATATCCAACTCCTGTGCCTCAATTTGAGCCAATGCCAAGAGTAAGAACTATTGCCAGTCCTTATTTTAATTTTAACAATAGCACTTCATTTGCAACTCCATTGACCTATAATTGGAGTTTGGGCATAGACCCTAAAACTCAGAAGCCTAGATCGTCAAATGAAATTAGTCCTCAAAATGTAAAATTTGCTGCAGAATTATCAGCAGTAGAAATAATTTTAAGGGCTACCAGCGAAAAAGGTTGTATTGATTCTACAAGTGATAGTATTAGAATCAACCCTGATATTACAGTGTTTGTGCCTACTGTATTCTCTCCAAGTTCAACCTTAAACGATCCAAATTGTTCTGGAGATTGTAATAGGTCATTTAAAGTAGTAGCAGATGGTTTTGAAAGCATTGAGATATTTGTTTTCAATCGATGGGGACAGAAGGTGTTTGAAACTAGAGATGTAAATATTGGTTGGAATGGAACTATTTCTAATAATAATACGGAACCTTGTCCGCAGGATGCCTACATTTATCAAGTAAATGCAACCAGCTTTAGTGGGAAAACCTACCAATACAGCGGTTCGATTACCTTACTTAGATAGTACGAATAAAACTACA
>CANHJJ010000056.1 GCA_947460565.1 Bacteroidota bacterium | reverse complement strand
ATGTTGCTATGGGGCATTAGTACCTATGCGGCCCATTTGGTATTGTTGTGTGTGCCCTTATTTTTCAGACAATCACTGAATCTTTCAGTCAACTTGTTATTAATTTTGGCTATGGTTAAGTTTAACTATACCATCATATTATTAATGAAATACTCCACCATCAGCATTCATACACGCTTGTTAAAACAATTTATGATAAAGGTTATGCCCTTTATGTTTAGTATTTTATTGGCTGGAAGCGTTGAGTATATTAACAGTTATATCATCGATTATTATTATGACGAAACCCAATTCGCTATTTTTAGATATGGAGCCAAGGAGTTGCCAATTTTCTTAATTCTTGCCAATTCGTTGAGCAATATATACAGTGGGGAGATTGCCAATTTGAATAGGGAAGGGCTCTTAAACCAAGGTTTGGCCAAATTGAAAGTTTCATCACGCAGGCTTATGTATTGGGTTTTTCCAGGTACGATTGTACTGCTTTTTGCAAGCAAGTATTTGTTTGAATATGCCTATAATGTTGATTTGAAAGAAGGCTATAAAATCTTTAATATTTATCTTTTGCTTATAATTAGTCGTATGCTTTTTCCTCAAACAGTTATTACTGGTTTGATGAAAACAAGGGTATTTTATTTGGTTTCTACAAATTATTTAATCATCAATGTTGTGCTTTCTTTTGTCTTTGTGCGCAGCATTGGCATTGATGGTATTGCTTATGCAACCGTCCTTTCGTTCTTGGTAGAGAAAATTATGCTCGCAATTTATTGCAAAATGGAAGGTATTCGTATGCGAGAATATACACCCATCCGTGAGTACTTGTTTTTTTCAGCCATAACGCTTATAGCCTTTTTCCTTCCTCATTATATTACACTACCTTTTTAGTGGGTGGTTGTTCAACAAATGCTGTATACTAAAAATATGATTAAAAGATATCTTTCATAATTCTCATTTTTTGATTTCAATACGAAAAAATAATTATTTTGAAATCATTGTCATTTGGGGATTAATGAGGTCTTATTTTGTTATTTGTCTATTAACAAATAGTCCTAATTCTGGGGAAGCATACAATGGATTTAAGCAAAAAAATCCCTGAAGCTTTTGTTCAAGGACTTTACTGTCAATTATAATTATCTATTCAGAGCTATTTATTCTCTATCTTCTTCTAAATCATCATGGTCGTCTCCACCTAGGCTGTAGTAGTTGTTTTCCTCGTCTTCAGAGCCAATTTCTTCTTGGCTATCATCAAGGTCTGCTCCTGGAATATCCAAGTCATCGCCTATAAGCATTTCATCAAAATCAAGTTCATTTTGTTCACCTCTCTTGGTGTTGCTATTTACCTTTTTTTTGCTTGTATCTTCGGGGTCAATGTTTCTTTCTTCATGAAACCTTTCGTATATATCATCTTCAGGGGGATAGATGGGGTATCCATCAAAGTTAATTTCACCTTCATTGGCAATAAAGCTATGGGTATGGTTTGAATGATTTTTGTTTTTTCCATTCATCATGGATAATATTTTATGTGGCATAATTTGATTTATTTTGTATCCCAATTAACACTTACAATCACTTCATTTCGTCTGCCTAACAATTGATAAGGCGGGTTATAACCTAAGAATCTGAAATTACCGTAATAGCCAATTTTTAGCTCATTCAAGGCATTCTCTAGTTTCAAGGTATACAAGGTAATATCGTTGTCGCTCGCAAATCCATTGAATGTAATGGCTGCAACATATTCGCTCGAGGTATTAGATAAGTTAACAGTTGAGTCGTTGGGTATGGGTAGATTATTGATGGAGTATATAGGAGGCATTACAAAACTCATGGTAGATAAACAATCGTTAATATCCATGTGAACGGGCGCAGTCATTTCAATTTTTTGGTTTGTTTTATTGCCACCAAAAATATAATTGGCTAGTTTTCGAAAGCCGTAATTACCAAGATCCTTATAGGATTTGGCAGAGGATGAAATAGTGGCTATGGTAACTGAAGGGTAGTATCTGATTTCAAATTCTTTTTCTACTTTTATTACTTTATAGGCTTGACGAATAGTGCTACTAAAGGCAAACGCTTGGTATCCTTGAAAAATGGCAAATACCAATATGAGTATCCCGCTTGAGATGATGAAATATTTCATGGTGTTTTTTGATAATTAAACAACTAAACAAAGGAATATCCCCTTTGCTTAGTTGTTGTTCTTTTAAAAAGTATAATCGTAGTCTACATGAAGATTATTTTCAACAGTTCTTACTCCTGGTGCATTCCAAGCCACCCTGCCAGCTTCTTCTTTTTGGTAGATTGATTCTACTGTTCCATTTAAAACTACTTTGTGCCCATCAAGTTTTACTTTAATGCCAGATGAGTCCAATGCCCAACTGCGTTCAAGTGCATTTTCAATATCACTCAATTCAATGATATGAAGTATGGACGATGTAATATGAATATTGTTAGTTACCCCTTTAACTGAAGTGACATTTGACACCGCTTTTTTAGCTGCTTCTTTTTCGTAATTCCATTCTAGTTCACCTTCTAATGTAACCCAAGCATCCTCTACTTTTACCTTAATTTTATCGTTTGGTACTTGCCAATCAAGAAACAAGGCATTTACCACATCTTTTGCTATGGTGGTATCATCTTTCTTTCCAAACGATCCAAATTGAATATCAATTTTCTCTGCAACTGCTTTTACACCAGCCACATTTTTAGCAGCCGATTCAGCTTCACGTTTCTTGGCATAGCTGTCAACTGTACCTGTTAAGGTTACAATTCCGTCTTTGGCTATTACTCCGATTTCTGCTGCATTTAATAGAGGTTCCCATTTAATGGCATCTTGTACTTCTTTTTGAAGTGTTTCATTGCTTTTCATTTTTTAAATTTTTTATGCTTAAAAATTGTTTCTTAAGTAGAACAAAGGTGGTTACTAATTATTTATTGCTACTTACATAAAGCTGAGCATTCTTTGCATGGTTTACATGTTTTAATTCATCCACAAAAAACCAAAAACATTTTCTGGCAGATTTTATGAATGTTAATTGTCTATGCAAAGCCAACTAGCGGCCGATTCGCATAGTGCTTAACTCTTTTGCTTATTTTGGAAGTTGCCAAAAGTAGCCGACCTTTAAAATAATCCAATACGGTTATGTCACATGATTTTATCTATAGTTGCTATCATTGTGGTGCTTATTGTATTTGTAAATTTCGTCTATATCATCCTCGTCTTCATTCAGTGGGAAATGGTTTTCCTTTTCAATGTTTATATTTATTAAGGCAGTTGGTAAATTTACATTCATATACCATTGGGTATTATTTTGGTAATAATACATCTGTCTCCAGTTATCATAATAAAAATTGTATTTAGGGAAGTATATCCACCTTCTTCTGTATATAGTATGATGAGACCAAGAAGGTCGGTAATTTAGCCTAATATTAGGTCTATAGTTACTTGGATTGCGATTATTATGGTTATTGATATTTTCGGCTCGTTTGGAGTTTTTTATATTATATTCTCTAGTGCCTTTTTCGTATTTTTTGGGTCTGCCTTGGGCATAGATATTCGTGATTCCAAAAACATAACAAAAAGTTAGTAGCCAACATTTATTCGTGATTTTTTTCATACTATTTTTCATTATTTAATTTTAAATGGTTTTGTGAATTTGGACATCTGCCATTTTCCATAGCCAATTTGCCCTACTTTTGTCAATGGTTTTCATTTGCAACATCATTAAGTGCACTCCTTTTTTACTGATAATCCAATCAATATGCATCACCCTTTGGGAATCATCAAATACATATATTTGTTTGAAATGTCTTTTGCTGTTTTCTCCAATAAGGGTGCATATCAATAATGATTTTTGTAAAGCCTCAATGATGATTTCATCCGATATATATCTTAAATAGTTTAACTGATTGAGTGAATAAATAAGATGGATATCATGAACCATTTCTTCGAAATCGCTTATGGCAATTTGATTTTTATTTTGTAAGTATTTTTCGATTTGATTCCTTTTCATAAGCTATACATTATTCCATTTGTTTTAATTGTTCAAACAATTCCCTTTGCTTGTCGTTCAACTTTTGAGGTAAGGTAACTTGTAATAAGATATACAAATTGCCATGCATTTCGGCCTTATCATACATGGGCATGCCTTTGTTTTTTAGCCTTATAGACTTGTTATTTTGAGTAAGCTCATCAATCTTCACTTTTAGTTGACCCGATAAAGTATTTACGAGGATGTCACCACCTAAAATGGCTGTATATAGATCGATAGTTTGGTTCATATACAGGTCGTCTCCTTTGCGAATGAATTGCGGATGAGGCTTCACAAATATGCGAGCAATTAGGTCACCATGGTTCTTTTCGCTGCTGCCTTTTTCACCTTTGCCTTTTATCTTTAATAATAAATCGGAATAAGCTCCTGGTTTAGTAGTGATGCGTATCTTTTCATTTTCAAGTTGAACAATTCGACTAGTGCCTTTGTATGATTCCTCTAAGGTAATTTCGATATCGGTTTCGTAATTGGAGCCATTATAATTTTGTGACCTTGTCTGCTGATTAGAGAAAAACTGTTCGAAAAAGTTAGAGTAATTTGAATCTTCATTGCCACCAAAATCTTGAAAAGGATTTTTACTCCTACTATTTTCGGTTTGTTCGTATTTTTGCCAATTTTCCCCTAATTCATCGTATTTCTTGCGTTTATCAGGATTACTTAATACTTCGTTTGCTTCGTTAATAACTTTAAATCTCTCTTCTGAATCTTTGTTATTTGGATTTTTGTCGGGATGATGCTTTACCGCCAATGCTCGATAGGCTTTTTTTATTTCATCCTGAGTAGCCTTTTTATCAACGCCTAGTATTTTATAATAGTCTTTGTAATCCATTATTTTGAAGCGATTTATGTATATGGTGAAAAACTCAAAATAGTTTTATATAATCCATTCGAGAATGTTATACCTCAAATGATTAGTAATTAAAGCCATTTTATTGTTTGCCATTCACTTCTGTTAAATCGCTTTCGAGCATTTCTTTCATAACAAAAAATTCTTCATTAGTAATTTGACCTTTTGCTAAGCGTCTTTTTAATAAGTTGAGGGGAGATTCTTTTTTGTATCGTTGACCAGGAATTTCGTATGGGAATGCAAATATCCATAATATCATAAAAACCCATACAAACCACCATGCAATGTGCATTCCCCAATAATAATTTAATGTATCCATTATTTTTCTTGTTTAGTCAAACAAAGATGAGAAGCTACCCATTTAATTAGTTACAATACTTTGGGTTTTACTTGTATGGTTTACGTCTTTTGTTCTATATTTAGGGGTAGAATTGTATGTTATGCAACCATGACCTATTAACAATAGTTAAGTAATTTATTGAGCGTTCAATTTTGGGTAATTAATACTGTGTTTTTCTAAAATTCCAACTATGGTATGTAATATTGCATAGTTTTTATACCATTTTTTATCAGCAGGAATTATGTGCCAAGGTTTTGCAACAGAACAGTTTTCAATGATATATTCATAAGCCTTCTTGTATTTTTCGTGCTTCTCTATGTCTCCTTCATCTTCTGACTGGTATTTCCATTGCTTATTTGGGTTGGACTTTCTTTCATTCAATCGCTTCAATTGCTCTTCGTGCGAAATATTTAGGAAGAATTTCACCAAAATGGTTTGGTCATTTATCAAGCCTTTTTCAAATGCATTAATTTCATGACATCTTTCTTGAAGTATATCTGATTTTAAGTTTTGATTTATTTTGGGCATTAAGATATCTTCATATTGAGATCGGTTAAATATTTTTATCATTCCTTTTTGAGGGCACTCTTTACTAATACGCCAAAGAAAATGATGTGCCGACTCTTCGCTTGTTGGTGATTTGAAAGATTTTACATTGCACCCTGCAGGATTTACACCTGAGAAAACATGTTTAACAGCGCTGTCTTTGCCTGCAGTATCCATTCCTTGTAAGATGATTAAAACAGAATATTTGTTTTGGGCAAATAGTTTATCTTGCATATCCGCTAATTTGCTCAATAACTTAGTGTTTTCATCTGCTATATTTGCTTTATTTTTTGATTTTTGTGGAAGCGTTGAAATGGAGCTTAGGTGGATTTTATTTCTCATAATCGTTTTTATACATGAGTTGAATCTTTTTGAATATACTGAACAATAGAAAAGGACAATATCAATCCGCTAATCAAACCCTCAATAATTATGGTGATTACAATAGTGACAGGGGTTAAGTTAATACCAAGCATGGGTGAATTTCCTTTAAGGTGTTGTATTTGTGAGGGATCTATAAATTGAAAGTAAAAAAATGAAAATAACGCAAACGAAATAACGCTTATAACAGTAATGCTGCATCCTAGCATATATCCTTCTAAATAGGTAATTTGTTTTTGGGTAACTCTTTTAAAATACTTAATGGCGAAATGAATACCACTGAACAATATTAGAATGTTTAAAGCGCGCAATTCCATTATATGTATTAGGCTCATGTATTTCATAAACATAAAATAGATGATAAAGCCCATAAAAGTTAGTATGCCTGCTTTAATAGCTAATGTGTAAGTTGAGATACTGTTTGTTTCTACTTTTATTTTCATATTCATTTATTTATGTGTTCAGTTTAAATGTTAGCTTTAATTAATGTATAAGCTTCGTATTCTGCATGAGGTAATTCGTTTGTATTATTTATCTTGTAAAGGACTTCCTAATACACCAAAACTAACTTACAGATTTGCCATAATTATTTATATGATTTTCGGTTGATAAATTTAGAAATATGTGAATTATGCAAATTTTAGTTGTATTACCATAACGCTACCGATATATAATCACTTATCTTCCTTGAGTTACAATTACACATATATTTAGCATGGATAACAAAGAATTAGATAAAGAAAAGTCGCATATCATCATAGAAATTGTTGAATACATTCCAAATGCTGTATTGAGTAAAACCATTATAAAACGGCTAACAGGTAATATAACGGTTTCAGCATTTGATGCTGGAGAGGAGTTAGAAGAAAAATCATCCCCATTTGATAATTACATACAAATTATTGATGGTACGGCTGAAATTATTATAAAAAAGAAAAAGTATAAGCTTAAGAAAGGAGAAGGGATAATAATACCCGCTCATTCCACCCATTGTTTCAATGCAAACGAGCAATTTAAAATGATATCGACTGTAATCAAAAGTGGCTATGAAGATTAATATATGAAAATATATATCAAATATATGGTGAGTATTCGCTGTAAAATGATGGTGAAGGAAGAACTAAGAAAGCTTGGTCTTCATTTTATTGTTGTTGATCTTGGCGAAGTTGAAATAATGGAAGATCTTACCACTTTGCAGCGAGATTTATTAAGAGCTGCCTTGCTTGAATCTGGTTTAGAACTTATGGATGACAAAAAAGCTGTGCTTATAGAAAAAATTAAAAATGTCATTATTGAAATGGTTCATTATAGCGAAGAATCAATCAAAATAAATTTCTCAGACTATTTAAGTGAAAAGCTTAAGCATGATTATACATACATGTCTAATTTGTTTTCAGAAGTGCAAGGCACCACAATAGAACAATTTATTATCTCTCACAAAGTTGAACGAATTAAAGAATTAATTATTTATGATGAACTAAATATTACAGAAATAGCTTATAAAATGAATTATAGCAGTGTGGCGCATTTGTCGAATCAGTTTAAGAAGGTTACGGGTCTATCTCCTACCCATTTCAAGCAATTGAAAGATAAGCGAAGAAGTCCACTTGAAGATGTTGGCAACAACATAAATTAATAAGGTTAATCTAGTATTATATGGACGAAGCTATATTTTCAAATTCAAATGAACTGCATAGGATAAAACTTGAACTTTCTTTACAAAAGGATGAAAATGCAAGCCTAACTGCAGCGTTATCTTTATTAAAGAAAAAATTGGATTTACTTCATTCTGAAAGACTTGAGATGGCTGATGAATTAGGAATTGCTAATATTGAGCTTGCTTTTCAGTATAACGAAAAAGAGAAGTGGGCTGATGAATTAATTATTGCCAATAAAGAGCTAGCTTTTCAAAAGGATGAAAAGGCCAAAAGAGCAGATGAATTAGGTATTGCAAATAAAGAACTTGCCTTTCAAGATGAAGAAAAAGGAAAACGAGCCGAAGAATTAGGCATTGCCAACATTGAACTTGCTTTTCAGGATGATGAGAAAGGGAAGCGAGCGGAAGAGTTAGTTGTTGCCAACAAAGAACTGATCTTTCAAAATAAGGAAAAAGATAAGCGCGCAATGGAATTAATCATTGCTAACAAGGAATTAAATCAATCTGAAAAACTTCTGAAAGATAGTTTAAAAGAAGTTTCAGATTATAAGGATGCTCTTGACTCCACAGCTATTATTGCCTTAACAGATCATAGAGGAATGATTAAAAAGGCAAATCCTAATTTTTGTAAAATATCAAAATACAATGAAGAGGAGTTAATTGGTAAAGATCACAGAATTCTTAATTCAGGCTTTCATTCAAAAGCATTTATGCATGATTTATGGCAAACCATTGCCAAAGGAAAAATGTGGAAAGGTGAAATAAAAAATAAGGCTAAGGACGGGACATTTTATTGGGTAGATACTACCATAGTTCCTTTTCTGGATGAACAGGGGAAGCCTTATCAGTACTTGGCCATTAGGGTGGATATTACCAAACGGGTTGTAGCAGATATGGCACTCGAGATTCAAAATAAAGAGCGAGAAAAACTGGCTGCCGAATTGGTAATTGAAAATTATTCAAGAGGTCTTATTGAGGCTAGTCTAGATCCCTTGTTTACCATAAGCCCTGAAGGGAAAATTACAGACATGAATTTGGCTACTGTGAGGGTGATTGAAAAATCGAGAGAGCAGTTGATTGGGTCCAATTTCATTGATTGTTTTACAGAACCTAAAAAAGCAAAAGTTGGCTATCAGCAAGTTTTCGAAAAAGGATTTGTGGTTGATTGCCCACTAACCATAAAAGATGGGAAACTTACGGATGTATTGTTTAATGGATCTGTCTACAAAGACGGAAACGGGAATATACTAGGAGCTGTAGTAGTGGCACGCGATATAACAGAACAAAAAAGAATTGAAAATGAACTCATTGAATCTAAGATTTTTGCAGAGTTCGCTACCCTGATAGCTGAAGAAGCAAAGACAAATGCTGAAAATTCTACCCTCATTGCTGAAAATGCTGTTAAAGCGAAGCAGCAATTTTTGTCAAATATGAGTCATGAAATACGTACACCTATGAATGCTATTATTGGCTTTACAAAGGTTTTGCTTAAAACGGAATTGAGTTCAAAACAATCGGAGTACTTATCTGCTATAAAATTAAGTGGTGATGCCTTAATAGTATTGATAAATGATATTTTGGATTTAGCAAAGGTGGATGCAGGTAAAATGCTGTTTGAACAAACGCCTTTTAAAATATCCCTTTCAATATCTTCTATGTTGCATTTGTTTGATACAAAAATTCAAGAAAAGAACCTCGTCTTAGTGAAGGAATATGATAAGCAAATTCCTGAAGTTTT
>CANHJJ010000055.1 GCA_947460565.1 Bacteroidota bacterium | reverse complement strand
TATCTTGAATTGAGCAAATAAAGATAGCGGACTAATTAATAACATTGATATAATCAGTTTCTTCATCATTAAAAAGTTAAAAGGTCTGGGTGAAAATTCAAAATTCAGCAACAATTACAAATCAAACTTAATACCTTGTGCCAATGGCAACTCTCTGCCATAGTTGATAGTATTGGTTTGTCTGCGCATATAGGCTTTCCAGCTATCGCTTCCACTCTCTCTTCCACCACCTGTTTCTTTCTCGCCACCAAAAGCACCGCCAATCTCTGCACCACTGGTTCCAATATTTACATTGGCAATACCACAGTCGCTACCCCACGCTGATAAGAAGGCTTCTGCTTCTTGCATGTTGTCAGTAAAAATACTTGAACTTAAACCTTGTTTAACTCCATTTTGCATAGCAATAGCTTCATCCATTTCTTTATATTTTAACAGATACAAAATAGGCGCAAAGGTTTCATGCTGCACAATGGCATATTCATTTTTGGCTTCGCAAATGGTCGGTTTTACATAACAACCACTTTCATAACCCTCTCCGCTCATTACCTCCGCACCACACAAAACAGTACCACCTTCTTTTTTCAATGCTTCAATGGCTTGTAAATATGCGTCTACGGCTGCTTTGTCAATTAAAGGACCAACTAAGTTTCCTGTTAATGGGTTTCCAATGCTCAACTGGCCAAAGGCTTTCACCAACTTTTCTTTTACCGTATCATAAAGACTTTCATGAACAATCAATCTGCGGGTGGTAGTGCATCTTTGTCCTGCAGTTCCCACAGCCCCAAATACCACACCTATCATGGCTAAATCTAAGTTTGCATGAGGCGTTAGGATAATGGCGTTATTTCCGCCAAGCTCCAATAAAGCCTTTCCGAAACGCTGCGCCACAGTAGCTCCTACAATTCTACCCATTCTGGTTGAACCAGTAGCAGAAACCAATGGCACCCTTTCATCTTTGCTCATCCACTCTCCCACTTTGTAGTCGCCATTTATTAAGCAGAAAATACCTTCTGGCAAGTTATTTTCCTTTAACACTTTTGCCATTAATTGCTGACAAGCAATAGCAGATAAGGGTGTTTTTTCTGATGGCTTCCACACACACACATCTCCACAAACGGCCGCCAACATGCTATTCCAACTCCAAACCGCAACAGGGAAATTAAACGCTGAAATAATTCCTACAATTCCAATGGGGTGGTATTGCTCATACATCCTGTGATTAGGGCGCTCGCTGTGCATAGTTAAACCATGTAATTGACGACTTAAACCCACAGCAAAATCGCATATATCTATCATCTCCTGCACTTCACCCAAACCTTCTTGTAAACTTTTACCCATTTCATAGCTCACCAATTCGCCAAGTGGTTGCTTGTATTCGCGGAGTAAGTTTCCATATTGGCGCACAATTTCACCTCTTTTGGGTGCAGGCATTTTACGCCATATCAAAAATGCATCTTGAGCCTTTTTTATCACTTCGTTGTATTCTGCTTCAGTAGTAAAGGTAACTTTACCTATTAACTTGCCATCTACGGGCGAAAATATTTCTTTACTTTCAGCATTTGCCGATGAGAATTGGTTTTGTCCAGTTGAGGTTCCGTGGTTGATGTGTTTTAAGCCCAGTTGAGCAATGAAATTTAAATTTGATGTTTGAGACATATTGTAGTTTTATGCGTTGTTAATTGAGGCAAATATGGAAAAACAGAAGGACAATTCAGCATTTTTTGATTTTAATTTATTTCGCGCTGATGGCCTTCCCTATGCCCACATTTTGATTAGTTAAAAAGTATTTATATTTTTATGTTATGATTAGATTTTACATGCTCCTATTTTTTCTTCTGCTCGTAAACATTGTAATGGCACAAGAAATAAAAGTCATTACTTACAATATTCGCTTGGATGTAGCTATTGATGGTGTTAATCAATGGGGTAAACGAACAAGTTCTATAAAGGAACTATTAACAAAATGCAACCCAGATGTATTGAGCATTCAAGAAGCATTATTCAATCAAATGATTGATTTGCAAAACATGCTTCCTGGTTATTTCTATGTAGGTGTTGGAAGAGATGATGGAGATAAAATGGGTGAGTTTTCGGCAATATTTTTTCGAAAAAGTCTGTTTGAATTGGTTTCAAGCAATACCTTTTGGTTGTCGCCAACACCAGAAAAACCCGGCAGCAAGGGCTGGGATGCGGCCATTACAAGGATATGTAGTTATGGTCAGGTGAAAATAAAGAGCTCTGGAAAATTCCTTTTTGTTTTCAATACACACTCTGACCATATTGGTGTAAAGGCTAGAAAAGAGAGTGCCAAATTAATTGTTAAAAAAGTGGCTGAAATTGCAAAAGACGAAGCGGTGATATTAACTGGTGATTTCAATTCTGACCCAAGCACCAAAGCATTTAAAACCATTGTGAAAAACAGGGTTCACCCGTTTAAAGATAGCTTTGTTAAATCGGAAAAGCGCGATTGCACATATACGGGTTTTGAGGTGGCTGGCAGCATATGCAAACACATAGAT
Organism: Bacteroidota bacterium; assembly: GCA_947460565.1. Lineage (GTDB taxonomy): Bacteria > Bacteroidota > Bacteroidia > UKL13-3 > UKL13-3 > RGVD01. The sequence goes on along the minus strand of CANHJJ010000055.1, from coordinate 7,056 downwards.
TTTATTTTCTACGATAGGATATTTGAGCAAAAAAGTTATCAAATCATTACGGATAACAATGGTCTATATTATCCATCGGACCATATGCCAGTAGAATCTATCTTGATTCTGAATTAGGCGGGATCCTTATATTCAAATTTTAAAAAGGATTGTTTTTTGTACAATAGACTTTTAGTCTTAATAAGTCGAAACAAAAGCACTAATCTTTTTCTCGTAATTAGCGGGATAAAATTAGGGCATTGTACAAGCGATTTATCTCCATTTTTGATACCAAAGACCGCGTATTCGGATTAGACCTAATGCGCTTTATTGCCATTATTTTAGTCGTTTTTGGTCATGTAAGATGGATGACAAAGGGTTTTCCTGCGCCTATCAGAGCTCTTTTGCATGGTAGTGGAATATTAGGGCTAGAGCTTTTTTTTGTGCTAAGCGGCTTTCTAATCGGTGGCATTCTGCTAAAGGAATTTGAGAAAAATAACAACTCATTAGACTTTTCTTCTATCAAGAACTTTTGGGCTAGACGCTGGTTTAGAACTCTTCCTAATTATTATTTTATTTTGTTAATTTATATTCTTGTGTACTTTGCGAATAAACCAGATGGTTTGTGGAGGTATTTCTTTTTTCTACAAAATGTTTGGAACACCCCAGCATATTTTTTTGAAGAGTCTTGGAGCCTATGTATTGAAGAGATTTCATATTTATTGTCTCCGCTGGTTTTAGCCTTAAGTGCTCATGTTTTCAAAAAAGACGGAAAAGTAAATTCAAAAGTTTTTCTTTGGGTAAGTCTCTTCTTAATAGCATTGGTAACAATTTTAAGAATTGTTTATTGTAACTATTTTCTTGAGCAAGTTTATCGCTGGAACACTGCCGTAAGAGAGGTTGCAATGATTCGATTAGATGCTATTTACTATGGCTTTATTGCTGTATATTTGAGCCGAAAACATAACAAATTATGGGATGCTTATAAGTTACACTTATTCGTAGTTGGCTTAATCGGTGTTTTGTGTTTGATGGCATTCCAAAAAAAGATTGTAGAACAATTCCCTGGTCTTATCTCGAATGTGGTTTTCTTTTCCGCTTTGAGCATATGCATTGCCCTTTTATTGCCTCTATTAGCAAGCATTAAAACCACAAAATGGCGAGTGCTAGCAAGGCCCATTACAGGGATTTCAATTATTTCCTACTCAATGTATTTGGTGAATGGAGGTTTAATATCGTTTACATTCATGATTCATAGCAATGAGGGTGCTAATTGGTCTGTTCCTTATGCGGCCCTTATGTATGGGGTATTTTGGTTATTATGTATTTGTTCGTCTTGGCTCATTTTTGTGTTGTTCGAAAAGCCAATGACCGACTTGAGAAATCGCTTGCATTAATCATATTTCTCTAAACCTATTTTTTTTACATTTGCCCGTCTTTGGCCTTAGCCAAATTAATATTTTTATTTATGAAAAATTTTAAACTAAAAATGATTCCGGAACGTACTATTAAGCCTCGTGAAAAGGGTTTAACTATGGTAATGGACAAGGGTCTTAGCGTTCGCGAGGCAGAGGATATGATTTCTGTTTCGGGTGATTATATTGATATTATTAAGCTTGGCTTTGGAACTCCATTTGTTTCGCCAAACTTGGTAGAGAAAATTAAACTTTATCAACAAAATGGAATTATCGTTTATTTTGGTGGTACCTTATTTGAGGCATATGTTGTCAGAAACCAATTTGATGATTATTTAAAGGTGTTAGAACGATATAAATTGACACACGCTGAAGTGTCTGATGGCTCCATAGAAATGCCACATGATATCAAACTTGATTTTATTGATAAATTGAGTAACCATGTAACGGTTCTATCAGAAGTGGGAAGCAAGGACGTTGAGAAAATTTTACCCCCTTATCAGTGGATTGAGTTGATGCAAACCGAGCTTCAAGCGGGAGCATGGAAAGTAATAGCCGAAGCTCGAGAAGCAGGAAATGTGGGTGTTTACAGAAGTAGTGGCGAGGTGCGCGAAGGTTTGGTACAAGAAATTTTAACTCAAATTCCAGAAGAAAAAATAATTTGGGAGGCTCCACAAAAAGCCCAACAAACTTATTTTATCAAATTGGTAGGTGCTAATGTAAGTTTAGGAAATATAGCCCCTAATGATATCATTCCTATGGAAACCCTAAGACTCGGCTTAAGAAGCGATACTTTCAGTTTCTTTTTAGGCAAAGGTGTAAAATACATGACCAAGAAGAAGTAGTTGAATTTCGAAAACTTAAGGCAAAGCAAATAGCCCTTGTTGTTAATTTGTTGCATTTTGCTATCACACACATAAATTATCATTTAATTATTATGACCTTACAAGAACAAATAAATGCAGATATAATTACTGCAATGAAAGCCAAAGACGAAATTAGTCTTCGTGCGCTAAGGGCTTTAAAATCTGCCCTTTTACTTGCCTCATCCGAAGCAGGTGCTAGCGATAAAATACCCGATGAACAATCCATTAAAATCTTCCAAAAGCTTGCCAAACAAAGAAAAGAGTCGTTTGATATCTTTATGCAAAATGGCCGTACAGAATTGGCAGAAAAGGAAAAAGAAGAAATAGAGGTGATTGAAAAATATTTGCCTAAACAAATGGGCGAAAATGAAATAAAACAAGCCCTACAGGCCGTTATTTCTCAAGCTGGAGCTTCCTCTGCGACCGATTTTGGCAAAGTAATGCCTTTGGCAATGAAAGCATTAGCAGGAAAAGCAGACGGAAAAATAATTTCGAGCATTTTAAAAGAATTACTTGCATAATTGTATATGGATATTTCAGAAGAAGAAAGAATAAAGAAAGCCTTTCAAAAGAAAGACTGGCCCGAAATAAAAGTATCTGACAGTTGGGCAACTTTTAAAATTATGGCCGAGTTTGTTGAGGGCTTTGAGAAAATGAGTAAAATCGGACCTTGTGTGTCTATTTTTGGTTCGGCTAGAACCAAAGCAGATACCAAATATTACGACCTTGCCGTTGAAGTGGCCAAAAAATTAGTTAATGCTGGCTTTGGCGTTATTACGGGTGGCGGCCCCGGTATCATGGAAGCTGGAAATAAAGGTGCTTTTGAGGCTGGTGGAAAATCGGTTGGTTTAAACATCGAGCTACCCTTTGAACAGTTTCATAACAGATACATCGACAGAGACAAAAACATCAATTTCGACTATTTCTTCGTACGTAAGGTAATGTTTGTTAAGTATGCACAAGCATTTATTGCTATGCCTGGTGGATTTGGAACCTTAGATGAATTATTTGAGTCATTAACACTTATTCAAACCCACAAAGTAGCTCATTTTCCTGTTGTATTAGTAGGCAGCGAATATTGGGGTGGATTACTTGAATGGATTAAAAAAACCATGTGCGAACAATACCATAACTTAAGCCCTGAAGACGTGGATTTAATTAAATTGGTAGATACGGCTGATGATGCGGTAAATTATATTCTAGACTACTATGCAGATATGAGTATTAGTCCCAATTTCTAAAGCATTATTAATTGGATCTTTTTAATCTATAAATATACTAATTAATTTTATGCTTATGATTCTGCTCTTCGAGATGCCCTGCGGAACATCTCGAAGTATAGATTAAAACAGATTTCCAATCTGTGTAAATAAAATTAAAAAGCGACCTTAACAAGTCGTTTTTTTTTTTAAACCGCATAACGGAAAAATTATTTTTAATATCGCCTTAAAGCTGCGAAAATTGCTTTAAAAAAGACACATCATTAGTAAAGTATGTTCTAAGGTCTTTTACGTCATATTTTAGCATGGCAATGCGTTCTATACCCATTCCAAATGCAAAGCCTGAATATTCCTCAGGATTAATACCGCAATTTTTTAAAACATTGGGGTCAATCATACCACATCCTAAAATCTCTACCCAACCTGTATATTTACAAACATTACATCCTGCACCTTTACATAACAAACAGCTAATATCCATTTCAGCTGATGGCTCAGTAAATGGGAAATAACTAGGTCTAAATCTAACTTTTACCTCTCCTCCAAACATCTCCTTTACAAAGTAATAAAGGGTTTGCTTTAAATCTGCAAAACTTACTTTTTTATCAATATAAATACCCTCAACCTGATGGAAAAAGCAGTTGGCTCTAGCTGAAACTGCCTCGTTTCTGTAAACCCTGCCTGGCATAATAGCACGCAAAGGTGGCTTTTGATTTTCCATAAGTCGCACTTGAACTGAGGACGTATGAGTTCTCAGAGCTATCTCTTTATTAATAAAAAAGGTATCCTGCATATCTCTTGCAGGGTGATTTTGAGGGAAATTTAATGCAGAGAAATTATGCCAATCATCTTCAATCTCTGGTCCTTCGGTTATGGTAAATCCAATTTTATTAAAAATGGAAACAATTTCGTTTTCTACTAAACTTAATGGGTGTCTTCCTCCAATATTTGCTAAATCAGCAGGTAAGCTTAAGTCAGATTGTTCTGAGCTTTTGTTTTTCACAATTGTTGATTGAAATAAACCTGATGCTTCATTAAATTTTTCTTGAACATCTTGTTTTAAAGCATTCATCAATTTGCCAACATCCTTTTTTATCTCATTTGGAATGGTTTTAAATTCTTCAAACAAATCATTCAAAATTCCTTTTCTGCTCAAATAGGTCAATCTAAATTGTTCCAATTCATCTGATGAGTTGATTGCGGTTTGGCTTATTTTATTTTGAAGTTCTTCTAGTTTTTGTTTCATATCCTAGTCAGCTTTGAGAGCAACAAATCTAATACATTTTATTTTTAGCTTTCCACCAAAGCAATGTATTATTAATATTATTTACTTAAAGTTTGTTGTTGTTATTGTAGTGTGATTATTACCAATAAGTTTTTTGTGTCTTTATTTGATTTGTGCTTATTAAAATATCCTAACAATCAATTACCAAGTTAATTTCTTATTATTCTTTATATTACATACTAATTAACAATATGTTAATTGCGACATTCACCTTTAATTGTTTAAAACTTATTTTTAGATTAGTGTTGGGTAAATGTTGGCTATTTTAGAATAAGTCGCACTTTAACACTTATCAACACTGGTAAAGCTTTCTTATACTTTTCTATTCACATCTATCAACACACTTATTAGCTTTTAATATTACTCTTTACTATTGATAAGCGAGTTTATATTTATGCTTTGTTCTAAATCCCAATATGCTCTTAAAACAAGAGATTCTGGATAGTAATAAACTTTTTCAGGGAATATATTTTCTTCCAAGTTACCATTATCCCAAATCCCATTTCTATTTTTATCCTGAATTATTTTAATTCTACATTCCACTGGATCTAAGCCATTGAAATTTACCTCAGATGATTTTGTAATAATTTTCTCTTTGACTACTTTATCATCTTTATCAACCAACTGTAATATATATTCTTGACCATCAGCTATAAGACTTACATTAATTAATAGGTTTGCAAAATCTTTAGTGCTCTTGGTATTAAAGCTAATATTAGTTCCCCTGTTTATTTGACCGTAAATATCAATTATGGACGAATCTTTAAATAAGAAAGTATAATTTGTATTTTCTTTCCATTTATGCCAATATTTAATGAATTGGTGATTCTTTTCATCAAATGCGACATAACTTGGTTTGAGTAAGTTTGTATCCTCTTTGTAAATAATGGAATCGGTAAATATGGTTTTGTATGGTACCGAAAATTTAATAATTAATGTATCATCTAGATTAGAAGGATTTATGTTTTGAATTTCAAATGCAGGATTTTTAAGTTTTTTCTTTAGTTTATATTGTAACAAATAAGTTGTATCAGGATTTTCAATAGTAATGTTGAAGCTATCTTTTTCCTTTACATTGGTATAAATATAAAATGTGTCTGTATTATCATATCCTTTTTCTTTAAAGATGTAATATGGATTTTTTGATTTCGTGCTTATTTTGCTTTGTTCAGGTTTGTATATACTCATTGCATATTTACCTTGAGCTTTAACTTCATTGGAAATCAATTTATTTTTTCTATATGTATCTGGTTTAAATAGATAAGAATCATAACCTTCATTTATATTTCCTCCAATTTTTATAGGGTTTTTAAACATGGCAAGTTCATAGCCTTTTGAGAATTTTAAATCCCCTTCTTTTTTATAGGCCAACATAAAGAAACTTGAAACCGGTATATTTTCAATGCTAAATGTTCCATCTTCCTTTGTTCTTATAAAGTACGATGGTTTCTTATTGTAGATCGTAGTATCATTAAAATTGGCATATTCGTAAAGTGCGACAATTACGTTTTTTTCTGGTTTTAGAGTAAAAGCATTCAGTATTTTTCCTTTTATATAATTGGTATCTAAATTCTCGCCTGTCGAAAAAACATACTTAAAATCTGGTACTGCCATTTCCTCATGGATGTCTGTTATAGAATTACCAAAATTTATGGTGTAGGTTGTATTTCTTTCAAGTCCCTCGTTGAATATTACTTCAATATTTTTACCATTTTCTTGAATCGTGGGTGCTTTTTCTCCTGGTGGAGGTGGAGAAATAACAATTTGTTGAGTGGCATCTTTTAGTCTAACAAATTCGTCAAATTTTATATTTATCTTTTGTCCTTTGATTGGAAATTTCACTGATTTATTTGACGGTTTAGCATCATTAAATACTGGGTAATTTTCATCTTTTGGACCACCTGATGGGGCAACTTGTTGTGCACATGATGCAACAATAAAAAGAAATATGGGAATGAAATATTTATTAAAACTTAGAAGCATACTTTTTGCCATAGAATATTTTGATTCTTGCCTTATTTCTTTTTCTTAACCACAAAAAGTAATGTACTGTGTTCGCCTGTGCTAATTGCTGATGCAGTTGATTTTATTCCGCTTATGGCACCATTAATAAATGGATATTTGTTTTTCATATGAACTTCACTACGCATGCTAATATAAGGTGCATCAAACCACATGGGTTTTATCTCAACTATTACAAAACCATGTTTCTCCATTAATAATGAAAAGCTTTTTTGATTAAAGTGGTATAAATGTCTTGGTACATCGTATCCATCCCAATATTCCTTATA
>CANHJJ010000054.1 GCA_947460565.1 Bacteroidota bacterium | reverse complement strand
ATGTGGCAAGGCTTTCATGGCATGATAGGCCGCTATTCCAAAGTGATTGCTATTTTGAATAGCTACCCAACCTGTTCCTACTTGCTTGGCTTTCTCAATGGCAATATCCATAGCATGTGGAGCTACCACCAAACCCAATCCTTGGTCAGCATCTATTGTTGCCGTTGAGGGAGTTTGATGAATGATTTTCCAATTAGCTTTCATATTGGCTCTACCAGCTTCATGCAAGCGCACATACCCTGATAATCGAGCAACACCATGCGAATCAATGCCACGCATATCTGCGCTTAACAGCACATCTGCGGCTTGAATGGCATCATCCAATGGCATTCCACATTTGATAAAAACTTCTTTAGTGAAAGTATGGAGTTGATTTTTTGTATAATTATCCATTGAATTCTTTTAGTGTTGTCGGGAATTGCTTCCCGACATTTCACTATATTTTATATTTATTAGTCGGGTGGCAACACCCAACTTCACGGAAATCGTTATAAATGCATTAAGGGCGATGAATGATTGCCCTTAATGATTATTTAAATATTTTATTTTAAGCTTCCTTCATAAAATCATATTCGTAACTTGTAGGTGGCACGAATGTTTCTTTTATAGTTCTGGTGCTAACCCAACGCATTAAATTTTGCATGGCACCTGCTTTGTCGTTGGTTCCACTTCCTCTTGCACCACCAAATGGTTGTTGACCCACTACAGCACCTGTGCATTTATCATTAATGTAAAAATTACCTGCTGCATTTCGTAGTTTCCATGTTGCCAATTCAATAGCATATCTGTCTTGAGCAATTACAGCACCTGTTAAAGCATATTCAGATGTTGTATTTACAATATCCAAAGTCTCTTCAAACTTATCTGCATCATATACATAAACAGTCAAAACTGGGCCGAACAACTCTTCACACATGGTGGTGTATTTAGGGTTCGAAGTAACGATTACTGTTGGCTCAATATACCAACCTTTAGATTTATCATAACCCCCTCCTACTATAATCTCTACTTCACTATCTTGCTTAGCAGCATCAATGTATTTAGCCAATTTGTCAAATGATTTCTCATCAATTACTGCGTTGATAAAGTTTCTAAAATCTTCAGTTGGTCCCATGCTGAAAGTCTTGATGGTTTTCACCATCTTCTCTTTTACTTCAGACCATAAATTGCTTGGAATATACACACGACTGGCGGCAGAGCATTTTTGACCTTGGTATTCAAAAGCTCCACGAACAATGGCAGTAACACTCTCATCTACCAAAGCAGACTTATGCATGATGATAAAATCTTTACCACCTGTTTCACCAACAATACGCGGGTAGGTTTTAAATTTATGGATATTATTTCCAATGGTTTTCCAAATGTCTTGGAAAACACCCGTGCTACCTGTGAAGTGAATACCAGCAAAATCAGGATGGTTAAAAATAACCTCACCAGCAACTGGCCCACTCGGATAAATCAAATTGATTACGCCATCAGGAACTCCCGCTTTTTTGAAAATTTCCATCAAAACATTGGCACTATATACTTGTGTATTTGAAGGTTTCCAAACCACCACATTTCCCATCATGGCTGCACTTGTAGGTAAATTACCTGCTATGGCTGTAAAATTAAATGGAGTTAAGGCATAAACAAATCCTTCAAGAGGTCGGTATTCCAAGCGGTTCCAAACACCTTTGGCTGATTGAGGTTGGTCAGCATAAATTTGACTCATAAAATGAACGTTGAAACGCAAGAAATCTATAATCTCACAAGCACTATCAATCTCTGCTTGGAAAGCATTTTTTGATTGACCTAGCATGGTTGCTGCATTCAATTTAGCACGATAAGGACCAGCAATTAACTCAGCTGCCCTTAAAAATATGGCAGCTCTTTGCTCCCATGTTAATGCTTCCCATTTAGGTTTAGCAGATAAAGCGGCATCAATTGCTTGGTTAACATGACTTGCATCACTCACATGGAACCGACCCAGTAAATGTTGATGATCATGTGGTGGACGAAGTTCAGCAGTTTTATCACTACGAACTTCATTTGAGCCAATATACATTGGAATATCTAAAACCATTGAACGAGCTACTTGCAAAGCATCTTTGAGGTCTTTGCGCCCTTTGCTACCTGGAGCATAGTTTAAAATGGGTTCATTAATTGGAGAAGGTACTTTAAAAAATCCGTTCATAATTGTAAGATTGATAAGCTTATTGTTTTGATATGCGAAAGTAAATTGATTTTTTGAATCTGAAAGAAAATTATTATTATGAAAATTGCCTAATGAATTGTTGGAGTAAAAATATTTTGTATAATGCTGTAAGAATATAGTTTTCAACATGAAAAACACCCCCAAAATCCGCATTTTAAGCGGTAAGAATAGCTATTAAACGGCAATGTAGATTAAATTTTCGTTTGGTTTTATTAAAAAGAATGTAAATAGCATTAACTAATTTAATAAATTTATGAAAAAAAATCTACTCAAATTTATTGTCTACCTTGGCATATTTTGCCATGTTGCATGGGCACAGAACCGGTCACTAACAGGCATTGTATCTGATGAAAAAGAGGCAATCATTGGCGCTCTAATTCAAGTGAAAGGAACAAAAATTGGAACCTCAACCAATGTAGATGGAAGGTTTCTGTTACAAGTTCCAAATGAAGCCACCACTTTAATTGTTAAACATTTAGGTATGGTAAGTCAGGAGGTTAACATTTCTGGTTTAAGTGATGTCATAGTAGTCTTAAAGAAAGACAACCTTAAATTGGAGGAAATGGTGATTACAGCCGTTGGTATTCAAAAAGAAAAAAGGGCATTGGGCTTTAGCTCACAAAAGATCGATGGGGCAGAATTAAAGGGATCTGGGGAACAAAATATTGTAAATTCAATTAGTGGCAAAGCAGCTGGTGTTTTGGTTACTTCTTCAGGAGGAACACCTGGTGCATCCTCTAAAATTCTTTTAAGAGGTAATAGAAGTTTCAGTGGTGATAATCAACCACTATTTGTTGTGGATGGTGTACCTATAGACAACAGCACCGACCAATCTAGTCCGGGCGATGCGGCATATAACTCAAATTTACAAGGGGTTAACAATAGTAACCGTGCTATTGATATTAATCCAGATGATATTGAAAGTGTAAACATACTTAAAGGACCTGCTGCTGCTGCTTTGTATGGTGTTAGAGGTGCCAATGGTGCCATCATCATCACAACAAAAAGAGCAAAAATAGGTGGTGGTAAAGCTTGGGAAGTAACTTTAGGTTCTTCAGTTGAAGTTTCTGAGGTAAACAAATTGCCCAATCGCCAACTGAAATATTCTCAAGGAAGTGGTGGAGGAAATACAGATATATTAGGAAATCCAGTTGCAGAAGGTTCTTTCTCAACATCAACACCTCAAAGTTGGGGTGAAGAAACACAAAAACTTATTGATGCGGGATTATTGCCAGGAGTTAGTAAACCGATTAACAATGCTGATGAGTTTTTCAAAACTGCTTATTCATTTAATAATAATATCTCAATTGCGCATCATACTGATAAAACCTCGTATCGTTTTAGTATCGGGCGACTAACTCAAAACGGGGTAGTTCCAAATACCAATTTCAATCGTACAAGTTTGAGGTTGAGTGTAGATAATCAACTAAGCAAAAAAGTAAAAACAGGCGGGACTATTAATTATATTAATTCAGGTGGAATTAGATCTCAAAACGGCAGTAACCTATCGGGTGTAATGTTAGGATTATTGAGAACTCCAAATAGTTTTAACAATGGAAGCGATGGATTTGGTAATGGTTATAAAAATACTGATGGAAGCCAACGTCAGTTTTGGGGTGCTTACGATAATCCATTTTGGACAGTAAACGAAAATCCTTTTGTGGATGATGTTAATCGAGTTAATGGAAACGTATATGTAAATTACGATGCTGCAGATTGGTTGGATGTTACATATAGAATGGGTACAGATTTTTACACTGACCAACGTAAGCAAATATTTAGTATTGGAAGCCGTGGTACAGATAATGCGCCAAACGGAGAAATAGATGAAAACATATTAAGATATACAGAATACTATAGTGATTTATTGGTTACATTTAAAAAAGAAATAAATCAAAACATTAAAACATCACTTATGGTAGGAAACAATCTAAATTACCGCTACAAACAAGACGCTTTTATGCGAGGTAGAGACCTAGCTATTCCTAATTTTTATAATTTAGGTAATGCAACCAATTATTATGCTAGCGAAGCGCATTCAACTGTAAAAACAGGTGCCTTTATGTTTGATGCAAATGCGAGCTACAAAAACTACTTATTTTTAAATATAGCAGGTAGAAACGAATGGAGCAGCACATTTGGCAATGCAGGTAATAGCTTCTTCTTCCCTTCTAGTAGTTTATCATTTGTATTTTCAGAAATTTGGAAGCCTTTAAAACAATTCTCTTTTGGTAAACTTAGAGTAGCTGTGGCACAAGCGGGCGTGAGTCCTGGAACTTATTCTTCAAGAACATATTTAGGCAAACCAATTTTGGCCGATGGATTTACTGGAGGCCTGGGTTTCCCTTATTTAGGAGTGAATGGTTATGGTTATAACAGTGCTCTAGGAAATGGAAATATTAAACCTGAAATTACAACAAGTTCAGAATTCGGGGCAGACCTTCGATTTTTTGATGGAAGGTTGAATTTTGATTATACCTTTTTCTATCAAATCACTAGTGATATCATTGTTGATATGCCAATCGCGCCAAGCAGTGGATTTAGATCTTTCACCAATAACACAGGTGAAATGAAAAATTGGGGTCATGAAATATTATTCTCTATCACTCCTATTCGGAAAAAAGATTTCGAATGGCAAGCTTCATTCAATATGAGTATCTTAAGAAATGAAGTTACCAAAATATTTGGTGGAGATAAGCCGCTCAGCATAGAGGAAGGCTTCACAGATATTGGAGCTTATGCTGTTGTTGGAAAACCATATGGATTGCTTTACGGTACTAGGTGGTTGAGAAATTCCGATAACAAAATATTAATTGATGACAATGGGTTACCTATTAAAGATGCTTCAAGTGGCATTATTGGTAATCCTTATCCAGATTGGTTCGGAGGTTTACGTAATACTTTTACATATAAAAAATTTAATTTCACATTCTTGTTTGATGTTAGAAAAGGTGGTGATATTTGGAATGGTACTTGGGCAAGGTTAAACAGATTTGGAGTAACTGACGAAAGTGCAGATAGAAATAGAACTTATTTGGTTGAAGGCATTCGTCAAAGCGATGGAAAGGTTAATTCAACATCTATTTCGGCCAATGATTATTTCAATTTTGCAAAAGGTGATAATCCAAGCGCAGCTGCAGAAAACGCCATCCAAGATGGAAGCTGGCTAAGATTAAGAGAAGTTGGATTTACTTATACTTTTGACAAGTTTAAAAAAGCCAATTTCATTCAACAATTGCAGTTAAATTGCACTGCACGTAACCTAGCATTATGGACTAAATACACTGGTGTTGATCCGGAAACAAGTTTAACAGGCGCAGGTTCGAGCATTGGAGGTTTTGATTATTTCAATAATCCAGGAACACGCTCGTTTATATTCTCAGCTAAATTGGTATTTTAATTAATCGCACAAAAATTAACATAATGAAAAAATATATAATCATCATTTCAGTTGCATGCCTATTAATTACAAATGCATGTAAAAAATTTGTAGAAGGAGAAGATTTAAGTCCAAATCAACCTCTCACTGCTACCAATGCATCTCTTCTAGTAACGAGTGAGATTGCAGTTATGAGTTCTTATACCGGACAGTTATCCAGAACATCATCAATACTAATTCAACACAGCTCAGGCACATTAGACATAATGCTAGGGCCTGAAAGGTATAACTTAAACGAGCAAGATAACCTTAATGATTGGTACACTTTGTATTCTTCGTGTATGGTAAATATTGACGCATTGCGCAAACAAGCGGGTGATGCAAACCCACATTTTAGAGGAATTGCAAATATCCTAATGGCAATGACAATTGGTGTTACCACAGATTTATGGGGAGATGTTCCTTACAGCAAAGCACTAAAAGGAGCAAGCAATAACACTGCTGATTTCAACCCATCGTTTGATAGTCAAAAAGATATGTATGATGCTATTCAAATCATGCTTGACAATGCTATTCTTGATTTAGCAAAATCAGAAAGCAGCAATATCACCTTGCCTGGCACTTCTGATATCTTGTTTGGTGGAGATGTAAAAAAATGGACTGCAATAGCTCATTTATTAAAGGCTAGAAACACGCTGCATCTAAGCAAACGAAATGCGAGTGCTTATGCAACTGCCCTAACACACCTGCAAAATGCATTTGCGGCTGGCTTAACAAGTTCTGTCAATGATTTAAATGCTTTATTTGGTAAAAATGCACAAGAGTATAACCAATGGTACAATTTTGTTCAAGTGAGTCGCAATGGCTATATCAAGATGGGTGCAAATTTGGTTGATATCATGCGCAACTATAAAGACCCACGTTTAGATTTTTATTGTGGTAGAGATGTGAATGATAGCATAACTGGTTCAACTCCTGGTTCAGAAAATACAGATGCAAGTGATGCAGGAGCTTATTTCGCTTCAGATAATTCACCATTGCCTATGGCTACTTTCGTTGAAGCAAAATTTATTGAGGCTGAATGTAAACTTAAAACTGGAGATAAAGCTGGAGCCGCGACTGCCTATAATGATGCTGTAAAAGCACATATTACTTTGGTAACTGCTGCCCCTACCCCTACCGACTATGTAACTAATTATGCTAGTGCCACATCATCTAGTATTAATGACACCATGATTATGACTCAAAAGTATATATCAAGTTTTACACAGATTGAAGCCTACAACGATTGGAGAAGAACTGGACTTCCCGTATTAACACCAATAGATGTATCAATGAGAAATCCTGCTGCAACCGGAATACCAAGAAGACTCCCTACTCCTCTTGATGAAAGAATATATAATAGCAATGCTACTGTTGTTCAAGATATCATGAAACCAGTTTGGTGGGATGAATAGTCTTTAAGCTAATTCCATAAAAAAAGCTGACGAAAAATCGTCAGCTTTTTTTATGTGCATCTAATATAATCTATTTATGAAGATTACTATTTTTTCTGCTGTAAAGGAAATAAACTAAAATCCCCAGTGTACCCCAAACAAGGAAGGCCACCCATGTTTCATGACGAACTTTACTCATCAAAAAAACATTAAATCCAATTCCAAGAACGCCAACAACAGGTAATAAAGGTGTTTTATATGGCCTTTCTAATTGAGGTTCCTTGTAGCGCAGTATCATAACAGCTAAACAAACCATAGCAAATGCCAATAAAGTTCCCATGCTACACATTTCTGAAATTTTATTTATGGGTGTAAATGCAGCTACAACTGAAATGATTAGACCAACTAAAATTGTTGATTTATATGGAGTTTTAAATGTTGGATGTAAAGTGCCAAACATACTTTTAGGTAACAAGCCATCTTTAGCCATTCCTAAAAATATTCTGGTTTGACCTAACATCATAACTAACATCACAGAGGTTAATCCAGCTGTAGCAGCTATTACAATTAAAAATACAGCCCAGGTTACACCCACTCCCTCAAACGCTGATGCAACCGGAGCTTTAACATCTAATTGAGAAAAAGGAACCATTCCGGTTAAAACCAATGATACTAAGATATAAAGGATGGTACAAATAATTAATGATGTAATAATAGCGAATGGAACGTCTTTTTTAGGGTTAATAGCCTCACCAGCTTGAGTAGAAACAGCATCGAAACCTATATAGGCAAAAAACACAATAGTAGCAGCAGTAACGACACCATCCCAACCAAAAGATTTGGTCACAATTCCATCTTTTATGGTTTCAACTTCAGTTGGTATAAAAGGATGCCAATTTTGAACATTAACATAAAAGGCTCCCGCAATAATTACAAATAACACTACTGCAACCTTTATTATTACAATGATATTATTAGTACTTGCAGCTTCTTTAATACCTTTTACCAAAATGGATGTAACAATCCATGTGATAATAATGGCAGGTAAATTAAATGAGAATGATGGTGCATCTATTCCGAGCTGGGCAGCCTTGCTAGCTGCGGTGATAGGATCATTCATTATCCAAATAGGCAAATGAATATTAAAAAGATGTAGTAATTTTTCGAAATAACCGCTCCATGCAACGGCCACTGTAGTAGCGCCCATCATGTATTCTAATATCAAATTCCAACCTATAAACCAGGCAAACAACTCTCCAACTGTACCATAAGCATAACTATAGGCACTGCCTTCAACAGGAAGCACTGAGGCAAACTCAGCATAGCATAAGGAGGCAAACATACATCCAACACCGGCTATAACAAAAGAGATGGCCAACGCTGGCCCAGCAAAATCATGCGCTGCAATACCTGTTAAAGTAAAAATTCCACCACCTATAATTGCTCCTATGCCCAAAGAAGTTAATCCCCATCGAGTCAAAACACGGTTTAAACCGCCCTTTTTCATTTCTGCCTCAAAGGCACTAATTGGTTTTTTTCGCCAAATACTCATAACTATATTAATAATTTGTTAGTCGCAAAATAAGATTATTTCACATCTGACAAAACTTGTTTTATGTAATGATGTGAAATACATTTTGTGAGCCAAGCCACAAGTCAATAAAGATTCTCTTCTATTTGGTCTCCATTACAATAAAAGGAACAATCATCTCTTCCATACTAATTCCACCATGTTGGAATGAATTTGTGTACATATTTACATGGTAATTATAGTTATTGGGGTAGGCCATAAAATCATCTCCCATGGCAAAAACATAGCTAGTGCTTACATTTTGTTTTGGTAGAAAAGCATCTGATGGATTTTTAATACTAAACAAATCTGATTCTTTATAGCTAAGGTTACGTCCTTGTTTATATCTTAGGTTGGTGCTAGTGCTTCTGTCACCAACAATTTTAACCGCATTTTTCACCCTGATTGAGCCATGATCGGTGGTAATTATGATACGAGCATCTTTTGAGGCAATACGCTTAATGGCATCAAACAAAGGAGAATGATCAAACCAAGAAGCTGTTATACTTCTATATGCTGCCTCATCTTCTGCCAACTCTTTCATCACATTCATTTCAGTTCTTGCGTGGCTAAGCATATCTACAAAATTGTAAACGATTGCATTTAGTTTATTGCTGAACAAATTGGGAATTTTGTCAACCAAGTCTTTGCCTGCATTTAGGTTGGTGATTTTATTATAAGAAAACTTACCATTGAAGCCTAGGCGCTGCAAATTGCGACCTAACAAATCTTCTTCATGTATATTTTTACCCTCTTCGTCCTCTTCATTCACCCATAAATTAGGATATATTTTTTCTATCTCGCTAGGCAACATCCCTGCAAAAAAACTATTACGCGCATAATGCGTAGTAGTAGGTAAAATGGTCATATAAGCTTCGTCACTCACCAAATTGAAATATTCACTAAGTGGCTGCTGCACCATTTTCCATTGATCATACCTAAAATTATCAATCATGATAATAAAGGTAGGTTTATCATCTTTGAGGTATGTACTTAATTTTTTATTTAGCACAGTGTGACTCATCAATGGTGTCTGATCACTTGGTTTCTTCAAGAAGTTAACAAAATTTTTAGCTACCCATTTACACCATTCGTTGGTTGCTTCCTTCTTTTGCATAGCCAATATTTCTTCCATACCAGTATCTCCACTCTT
>CANHJJ010000053.1 GCA_947460565.1 Bacteroidota bacterium | reverse complement strand
TCGTTTGCATTTACGCACCTTATTTTCGACATGCAAATGTTGGATGACAACATCATTGAGCATTTGCCAGAAATTAGAAAACTATACCCCAACATACCCATTCTAATTTACACCATGAGCCCAGAGGAGATTTATGGAAAGCGAATGCTTGATATGGGTGCCACGGGTTTCTTGAGCAAGCAAAGCAGTGAAGCAGTAGTTATAGAAGCTTTAGATTTGTTCTTATCAGGAAAGGCATATATCAGCAGGGAGTTAAAAGAAAGAATGTCAAGAGATGATTTGAAATTCACTCCAGAAAGTCCAATAGACAGCTTATCGGATAGAGAGCTAATTGTTATGAACTACATAATGAAAGGTACTGGCGTAAAAGAAATTTCACTCAAATTAGATTTAAAACCTACTACTGTTGCCACCTATAAAGCGCGAATATTCAATAAACTTGGCGTTTCAAATGTGATGGATATGAGAAATGTATTGGAAGTATATAGATACACCAGTAGTTAATGTATGAGGCCTAGACAATTCATATGCTTCTTTTTGACAATACTTGGCATTGGTAACCTAAATGCCCAACAGAATTTTATTATAAAGCAATTCAATTCAACCAACGGACTGCCCCAAAATAGCATCAATGGCATGCAGATGGATGAGCATGGCTATATGTGGCTGGCTACAGAAGGGGGTATCGTAAAATACGATGGAAACAAATTTAAAACATATAAGGAATGTGTTGGAAAACCCATTGAATCGGATCGTATAAAAGGACTTGCCAAAACCATTAAAAATGAAATCATAGCCTATGATATCTTCGGAAGGATTTATAAAATAAAGGATAATGAACTAGACTTAATTGGCAAGAATAAAACCCTATATATTATGGGGGCCTTACCAAATATAAATGCTATAAACTTCATTCAATGTATTTCTCAAAAGAAAGGTTATGATTGGCTTTACTTTCAATATCCACTGCACATTTTTCCTTTATCAGAAAAAAAATTCGTAATACTAGGAAAGGGTGGATTTTATCTTTATCAAGACACTACATTCATTTCTCTTATTCCAACAAAGGGTCACAAAATAACTCAGACTTTTTTTATGAATGGAAACATATTCTTTTTTGATGCCGAGAAAGATATTTATAAAATAGATATCAATAAAAACAATATCGAAAAAATAGAAATGTCAGGTGACATTTTACAAAATGAGTATTATACAAAAACTAAAACCATTGAAAAAATTCATTGGAAGATTTCTGACAATAATGTTTTTATGAAATTGGGAGAAAAACTCTATAAGTTAGAAGCTAAGGATAAAAAAATAAGCAGTCAGCTAGTGATTGACAAATTGCCTAAAAAATGTATAATCAATGAAATTTTATACAACGATATCAATAAAGCATATTATATTGGAACTGATACTAGGGGACTATTTGCTTATAAGCAAAAGGAAATTCTTACCCTAACCTATAACAATAACAATATATCAATAAGTAACTCCTATTATGCCCAAGTTGCTCTAGATAGTGCTAGCATCCTTACTTATAACTTAAGAAAATTTTCTCTCAAAGAAATTACAGATTATAAATTTACAGACAGGATATTAAACACAGAGGGGATACTAAAAGATAAGCATGGTAATATTTGGTATGGAATGTCAGAGAAAATCTATCGCTATGATGCCAAAACTAAAAAACACATATTCATCCCAACCGATTCAGATGGGCGCATAACTAGTTTCCTAGAAGATGGAGATACTACTTGGGTAGGCACTCCCAGAAGTTTTGGCTATGTTTACAAAGATGTATATCATAACTCATATAAAGAAATTATTCCTCATGGCGAAAACACCATACCCTTTTGTATGATTAAAAACCAAGGCAAGAATATTTGGATGGCAACTTGCAGTGGTATCATTTCAATACCCTTATTGAATAAAAAAGCTAAGCCAAAAGTTCTCCTTAAAAACTACTGTGTAAGAAATTTATTCGTATACCAAGATTTAATTTTTATTGGCACCTATGGTTATGGCTATTTGGTTTACCAAAATGGAAAATTCACACAAATGCCAATGGATGCAAACAATTGTTTAAAATCTGTGCACGGCTTTATTTTGGATGACAGCAACTATGTTTGGATGAGCACAAACAGGGGTATTTTTAAAACCCATATTGATGAAATAAATTCATACTTATCAGATACTAATAGGACTATTTATTATAGCTATTTTGGGCAAGATGATGGCCTTGAAAATATTGAGTTTAATGGTGGTTGCGATCCCAATTGTATAAAATTAAAAAATGGATATTTTTCATTTTCTAGTATGGAAGGATTGGTTTGGTTAAACCCGTTAAAAGTAAACGACCCATTTCCAAAAAGTGACATTTTTATAGATGAAATAAGCTCCGATAAAAAAATAATATACAATAGAAGCGACATTATACTTCCTTCTAATTTTAATGAAGTAAACTTCGCAATTTCAAGTCCATATTGGGGGAATAATGCGAACCTGCAATATGAATATAACCTTGAAGGACTTAACAATACTTGGCTGTTGTTAAAGAATAATAATCTTAGTATTTCTTACCCTAATTTACCATCAGGCAAATACATATTGCATATAAGAAAAAAAGCGGGTAAAGGTTATAACAATTATGTAATTAAAAATATTCCATTTGAAATCCAAAAAAGGGTATATGAAGAGTCTTGGTTCTTTGTTATGTGTATTGGCTTTGTCATCTTAAGTATTATCGGAATAGTTAGGGTATTTTCTTATAGAGTTAGGCTAAGAAATTTACAACTCGAAAAAACCATACAAAGTAGAATTAGTGATTTGTTAGAACTAAATAAGGAATTATCTGCTTCTGAAAAAAAATTGAAGCAATCTGTTGATATTAAAAACATGCTTATTGGCATTATTTCGCATGATATTATTACACCGCTGCGCTTCATCTCTATTACGGCTAAAAATGCATTTAAAGGTAAGAATATGTTGAATATGGATTTCATAAAAGACATTCAAACAACATCTGATAAATTACACCACAATGCGCAAAATATTTTAAATTGGATACGTTATCAAAACAATTTGATTAAAGTAAGTAAAGAATCAGTAGCCCTGAATCCTTTGATAGAAGATCAGCTTGATTTAATAGCCGAAATGTCGGCACAAAAACGAAATAATTTTGTGAATGAAATTTCCTATGATGATGTCATTTTCACAGATGCTACCATCATCAATATCATTATTCAAAACATCTTTTCAAATGCCAATAAATATTGCCAAGACACCACCATTAAAGTAAGCGGTGAGCATGTAGGCGAAAAGTACCAACTTCACATTGAAGACAATGGACCTGGTATGAGCAAAGAAAACCTAATGCGGATTAAAGAAATTAAAGCACTAAGAAGCGTTGAAGTACTCAGCAACCGCAGCGGTATCGGCTACATTATTATCATCGAATTGCTTGAATTATTAAATGGCAAAATCAATATAGAAAGTGAAGAAGGAAATGGAACAAAAATTACGTTGATTTTGTAAAATAACTAATCAATCAAATGCCAAAGGCTAGCCATATAACTTGGATCTTTGATTTTTTCTTGGGCACCATCAGCAATAATTTTTTCTAATAAAATATCATTTTTCTTTCCTTGATCTAAGGCGTATTTGTATGGACTTAAACTAAAAGTAGTAAGCTCATATTGTGATTTAAATTTATCAGGATAAAGCTCCGTTAAATCATGCTCAATATGTTTTTTATGAAGGAAATGTTTGTCGCCAACTTTATCTGCCATTTCATAATAATTTTGAATGGCTAAATCAGCAATAGCATCGGCATTTGGCTTACGAAGATTTTGGTATTCGGCAAAAACTTTATTCCAATCCATTCCATATTTTTCAATGCAATCATCCATTACTACACAATCTTCAAAACTACAATTCATACCTTGCCCATAAAATGGAACTACGGCATGTGCCGCATCACCAAGCAATGCAACCTTATCAGTTTTCACCCAAGGAAAGCAGCGCACTGTTACCAATGATGAAGTTGGATTGGCAAAAAAATCTGGCAACAAACTTGGCATCATATCATAGGCATCGGGCATCTGTTCTTTAAAAAATGCTGTTACTTGTTCTTCGGTTTTAAGGTTAGCAAAGCTGTTTTCACCTTCAAAAGGCATAAACAAGGTACAGGTAAAGTCACCTGAAGGATTGGGCAATGCTATCATCATAAATGAACCTCTAGGCCAAATATGCAAAGCATTTTTCTCCATTAAAAATTTGCCAGCATCACCAGCAGGTATGGATAATTCTTTATAACCTACATGCAAATAACTTTG
This sequence comes from Bacteroidota bacterium, assembly GCA_947460565.1. Taxonomy (GTDB): domain Bacteria; phylum Bacteroidota; class Bacteroidia; order UKL13-3; family UKL13-3; genus RGVD01. The sequence goes on along the minus strand of CANHJJ010000053.1, from coordinate 5,432 downwards.
CGAATAATTAAACCTATCGCTAATCTGCATCTTACCTCTAGTAGCTGCAAATGCGCCATCCGTACCCATGATTCTATCGCTTGCAAATGTTTTGTGTGTACCATCTTCCATTTCGAAAGTTGAGATACAATTATCCGTATCAACATCCACACAACGCGCACTAAAATGCAGGTTGATATTGCTATACTCATCTGCTAATTCAATTAACTTCTGATTCAATCTTCCTCTCGAGACAGAATTAATGGCTTGACCATTTTTGCCATAAGGATGATAAGCAAGCTCACTTGTTTTGCTATGCATCATTCTACCCGTCATAGGTATGGCATCTTTCAATACTTCTTCATCTAAACCAATACGCTTTAAAGCATTTAAGCCTCTATCAGACAAAGCCAAATTAATTGAACGACCTTGGTATACTTTGCTGGTTCGCATATCAGGTCTTCGTTCAAAAAGATTAATATCAAAACCACGCTTAGCCATATAAATTGCTAATAAACTTCCTGAAAGTCCACCTCCTATGATGTTAATTTTTTGTGTCATGATCTTATTTATAATATTGTTTTATTATTTCTCCAATTCTAAAAACATCTTCAAATGAGTTGTACATAGGCACAGGACTCATACGTATTACATCAGGTTCACGCCAGTCAGGCCATACATTGTTTTCATAAAGATAGTCGAATAATTTTTTGCCATTTTCATTTACGATAATAGACAATTGACAACCTCTGTCTTTTGCAACTGAAGGGGTAATAATCTTGTATTTCGATTTTTGCCCTTCTGTAAAAGTGTTTATTTCATTTAGAATAAACTCCAAATACCCTGTAAGCATTTCACTTTTTTTTCTTAGATTTACGATACCTGCTTCATCAAACATTTCAAGAGAAGCCTTGTGAATAGCCATAGGAAATATCTGGGCATTGCTTAACTGCCATCCTGCAGCACCTACCATAGGTTTAAATCCTTTTTTCATCAAAAAGCGCGCTTCTTCATTGTGTCCCCACCAACCAGCAAATCTATTTAACTCTGGTTTATTGGCATGGCGCTCATGAACAAATACCCCAGAAGTGCCACCTGGTCCTGAGTTCAAGTATTTATAGGTACACCATACGGCAAAATCTACATCCCAATCATGCAGTTGTAAATGTAAGTTACCAGCAGCATGCGCCAAATCAAAAGCAGCCACAGCACCCACTTCATGCGCAGTTTTGGTGATAGCCGCCATATCAAAAGCTTGACCTGTGTAGTAGTTTACGCCACCCATCATCACAATGGCAAGATCATCTTTATGTTCATGTATTTTTGCAATGATGTCTTCTGTTCTCAAAGTATATTCACCATCACGAGGTTTCAATTCTATAATGGCATCGTCCGAATTATACCCGTGAAACTTTGCTTGCGATTCCATGGCATATTGGTCGCTAGGAAAGGCAGAAACCTCCATCATAATTTTGTATCTTTTGGCAGTAGGGCGATAAAAACTCACCATCATCAAGTGAAGGTTAGCCGTTAAATTATTCATTATTACCACTTCAGTAGGCTTTGCACCAACCACTTTAGCCGCTTTTTCAGTTAAAAAATGGTGATAGAATTTCCAAGGATTTTTAGCCTGAAAATGTCCTTCAACACCTAATTTGGCCCAATCGTCAAACTCTTGTTGCACCGCAACTTGAGCCCCTTTAGGTTGAAGTCCTAAAGAATTGCCACACAAATAAATAACAGGCTTATTATTATGTTGAGGGAAATAAAATTTATCTCTGAAATGGGCAAGCGTGTCTTGCTTATCTAGTTGTTGTGCAAATGCGAGTGTGTTCTCAAAAATCATGTTAAAAAATTATGGAAGCAATTTTACACGATTTTTATCTTATTAAATTATGATTTATTTAATTAAATCCCAAGTATGGTCGCCAAGCAACTTTATAGTAGCCACATGTTTCCCCATAGTCTTGCTCCTACCCCACTCACTTGGCCCAATTAAACTCATTTTGTAATGGTCGTCTTGCTCATAAAGGTGGTATATTTGACCTATGATGGGTGTAAATTTCATATCTGATTCATAAATTCTTTCAGAAACGCTCAACCTATTTTCAATTTCTCGAACCTGTTGCATAATCAAATCAGCTTGCTTTTTCAGCATGCCAATCTCCTGCTCGGCATAATGGTGCATGGCAACCACTGCATTTGCCTTGATTTTGTTTTTATCCTCAGGCCTAATGATGGGTGACCCTACGCTTAATGGTATAGGGGATAGGCTTGCAGTGCCAATATAACTGCCATCTTCGTCAAATTGAGCTTTATCTTGATTTGTCATTGTGTAATATTGTAACCCAAATGTAGAATAAAAGTTTTCCAATAAAACTATATGAGGCAAAATTGGTTAATTTTGTAGTAGAATGAATTTAAAAGTAGAAATCGATAACAATTCAGGATTTTGTTTTGGGGTGGTATTTGCTATCCAAATGGCAGAAGGCATTCTAGAAACTGAAGGAAAACTATACTGTCTAGGTGATATTGTGCACAATGATGAAGAAGTGTCACGATTGAAAGCAAAGGGATTGCAAATCATCGACCACGATGACTTAAAAAACATTCATGGCGAAAAGGTGCTAATTCGCGCTCATGGCGAGCCTCCTGAGACATACAAAATTGCTCTCGATAATCATATTGAGTTGGTAGATGCGAGTTGCCCAGTAGTACTGAAATTACAAAACAGGGTTCGTCAAGCCTACAATGAAGATGAAAAAATAATGATTTTTGGTAAACACGGTCATGCAGAAGTGAAAGGATTAGCGGGGCAGACCAATGGTGAGGCGATTGTAATAGAAAGTTTTGATGAATTGGATAAATACGAATTGCCAAAAAGCTTAAAATTATTTAGTCAAACAACTAAAAGTACCAAAAAACTATTTGGTTTAAAAGCAGAACTTGAAAACCGAGGTATCGAGGTGGATTTTAATGATACATTATGCAGACAGGTGAGTAATAGAGACATTCAGTTGAGAGATTTCGTGAAACTATATGACAAAATCGTATTTGTTGCAGGGGTTAAATCAAGCAATGGAAAGGTCTTATTTGATGTATGCAAAGAACACAATGTAAACACATACTTTGTTAGCAGCAAAGATGAAATTCAAAAGAGTTGGTTTAATGAAAACGACAGTATAGGCATTTGTGGAGCTACCTCAACTCCTCAATGGCAAATGGAAGAAGTAAAAGAGGTCTTATTATCTTTGTAAAACATATTATGAAAAGAAAATTATTAGCAGTTGCAGGTATCGTTTTAGCGGGACTTGCTATCATTAGTTTCAAAAGAGCCAGCAAAACCATTGTAGCAGATAATAGCAATATTAACAAAATCAGCAGCAATGCTTTTTATAACTTAAACATTAAAAGCCTTGATGGAAGCCGCACCATAAGCATGAGTGACTTTAAAGGTAAAAAAATATTGTGTGTGAATGTGGCTAGTGAATGCGGTTATACTCCTCAATACCAAGACCTACAAAAATTGTACGATACCTATAAGGAAAAGCTTGTCATCATTGGGTTTCCTTGCAATCAGTTTGGCTATCAAGAATCAGGATCAGCTGAAGAAATTCAAACATTTTGCAAAAAGAATTATGGTGTAACGTTTATTTTAACCGAAAAAATAGATGTGAAAGGAAACAACCAACACCCTATCTATAAATGGCTATGCAACAAGAGCGAAAATGATAAATCAGATGCCAGTGTGAAATGGAATTTCAATAAATTCTTGATTGATGAAAATGGCACTTGGTTGGCTTATTTTCCTTCTTCGGTGAAACCCTTAAGTGAAGAAATTACTTCTAAACTTAAATAGTTTATTTCACCTTTGTTAAGGTCCAATCTCCTATTGTTATTACCCTATTTTTTAGTCTGGGAATAATGCTGCTTTCCTTTGTATTGTCTATTCTGTAATTGTAATCTACAAATGCTAATGTGTCACAAGTTTTACAGTAATTCTCTATGGCCTGCATTTTGGGTGAAATATTTGAATTGAAATCAACTTGATAAAATTGCTCCAAAACCTTTTGCCATTTCACGAAAAAAAAAGGTTCATGCACAACCGCTTTGAAACTAGCCACAGTTGACCTTTGGGCCTCACTGGTGAAACTTTCATTGTCAATCGGTATTAGAAAACGTGCATCTTTATTCGTATTTTCCTTAATGAAAGTATGTAACTTTTGAATATCCGTTTTCGGATTATCATTTAAGAAAGCATACTTCGAAGAATCAGTATACGCATCAGAATAAAACATAAAAACAAGCATGGCTGAGGAAGAAGCAAGCAATAATTTATCTATCACCTTTAATTGAAATGAAGGTATATAAGCGCTTACAAACCTAGCAATAAATATACATGCAAAAACATTGACCCAAATGGTGGTTTTAAACCATTGTAGTTTGCCAATCCACATAAAATGATGGGTGTAGAAAGCCACAAAATAAAAGGCACAAACAGATAAGATGATTGCAAACAGCCATAGAGTCTGCGTCTTCATTTTATTTGGTTTGATGGTAATCACAGGTATCAATCCAAAGAACAATAATCCAAAAAATGTGCTGTAATCTAACTTCGGAAATGTAGAAGGAACATAATGCCAAGGTGCCCTTTTAAAGTAAAGCAAATCATAAAACAATTGATTATCCAAGCCCTGATTATTTAACTTCTGCGCATATAAGAGCGGTCCAAGCAAAGGCAATGAGAAGATAATAAAAACGATTGAAAATGTAACCAACCTGATAATACTACTTTTTATATTGTTGAATTCAAAAGTAAAGAACAAAATGCCTGCAAATACTAAAAACAATTGTAAACCAACCAAGGCTTGAAACCAAACAGACAGGGCAAAGAATATGGCAGATACCATGTAATTATTTTTAAAAAACAAATAGATACCCCAACTCGCAAAAAGCTCGGCTATAGTACTTCCAATAAAAATTTTTCCTAATAAGTAATTACCTCCCAAGGTAAATGAATTGGCAATTATAAAAATAAGCATAAGGGCTATAAAAACATAAAAATTTTGCTTGCCGGTTTTATCCTCTTCTGGTTGGAATAATTCTATAATCTTGGTCCAAGCCAAAATGGTGAAATACATACAGGAAAAATATAATAGAAGACAAGTAACCCTGACACTAAATAGGTGGGAAAGGAAATAAACGATCTGAACCCAATAATACCTAACCGTAAATGTATCATGGTAGTTGCTCAAAAAGAAATCATTAGGATAAAGACTCGGGTCAAACATCTGGTATACCTGAGGCAGGTGCTCTGCTTGATCTCCTGTATTGAAATCATAACCATTCAACAAAACATATAGGCTCATTACAAAAAATGAAACACAGAGCTGAAAACTATTTTGCTTGAGCGTATTGAGAATTGACATGCTGGCAAAAGTAAGTCTTGGCTT
>CANHJJ010000052.1 GCA_947460565.1 Bacteroidota bacterium | reverse complement strand
CCTTCTACAAAATTCTCGAAAACTGAGATATAAAAAGCCACCAAAAGACATGCTATTGCCAAGATAAGCCAATTACGTAAAATCCACTTTTCCATTATTGTTTCAGGCTTAAAACCCCTTTGATGTTAAAAAATTTATAGTTAGAAAAATCGGTATTGGTTTCCAAACCATCGCTGTAAATGATACGGTCGGTTTGTTTCACACTCACAAATTTTTGGGTAGATATTTTGTTGGTGGCTTCGTCCCAAATAAGCTCTTCGGTTTTCAAAGTATCGCCATTCACATTCACCACTATCACATCGTTTCTGGCAGTCATCACCCTTAGGCGGCTGTCGCGTATGGCATACTTGGCTTTTAAGTAGCTGTTTATTTTTTTGCCTTTGCCGTAAAAGTAAACAGTAATGCCTTTGGGCATTTTGGTTTGTGATTTTATTTCGTTTTCGTAGCGTTGCAATACAGGCGCAAACACACGCGCCTTCACATAGCCAGAGTCGGTATAGTTTATCTCCACATTGCTTCCATCCTCCACAGGCAGGTCGTTTTCTTTTACAAAAACTTTAATCTTTTCCATGTTCTCTTCTTTGCACGAAGCAAACAAAAGCAAGACAAAGGATATGAGGATGAAATGTTTCATGTTTGAATTAGTTAAATGCCATATCAATAAGAGCCAATTGTTCTTTAGCATGCACCTTGCTAAAACCTGTAGCAGGCGATGCACTACTTTCACGACTTATACGTTTCAAATGCATATTGTTATCCCAACGAAGTAGATACAACCAAGCACCCATGTTTTTAGGTTCTTCTTGTACCCAACAGAACTCAGCACCTTTGTATTTATCATAGATAGCTGCCAAATGTTTTTCAGGCATTGGGTACAATTGCTCCACACGCACAATGGCCACATCTTTTCTCTTAGTTGATTGTTGGCGCTCTAATAATTCATAATAGATTTTACCTGTACATAACAATACACGTTTTACCTTTTTGGTATCCACAAAAGTATCATCAATCACTTCTTTAAATCCACCTGTGGTAAAGTCTTCAAGCTTGCTTACACACATTGGATGGCGTAATAAACTCTTAGGTGTCATAAGCACCAATGGCAAACGGTAATCGTTTTTCAATTGTCTGCGTAATACATGGAAATAGTTAGCCGGTGAGGTAACATTACATACTTGCATATTCCAATTGGCACATAATTGTAAGTATCTTTCAAGGCGTGCAGAGCTGTGCTCAGGTCCTTGTCCTTCGTAGCCATGCGGCAACATTAATGTTAGGCCGCTATAGGTTTTCCATTTGGTTTCGGCACTTGCCAAATATTGATCGATGATGATTTGTGCACCATTTCCAAAATCACCAAATTGGGCTTCCCAAATGGTTAAATCATTTGGACTTAACATGCTATAACCATACTCAAAACCAAGCACAGCATATTCGCTCAACAAGGAATTATAAAACTCGACTTTTGCTTTTTTATCTTCACCTAAGCTTTCAAAAATATTGTAGGCCTCTTCGCTATCCTCAGGACGAATAATGGCATGACGATGAGAGAAAGTACCACGTTCGCAATCTTGTCCTGTCATACGCACATTATGGCCTTCATTGGCCAAGGTAGCATAAGCCATTAACTCTCCCATAGCCCAATCAAAGCTATCGGTTTTAATCATGTTTTTTCTGTCGCCAAATAATTTGCTAATCTTACTAAAAGCGTTGAAATCTGCAGGAATATTGCTGAGTTTATCAGCTAGTTTTACGAATAATTCTTTGCTAACTGATGTATCAGGAGAATTATCAAAATCTTCTTTACGAGCGGAACGGAAACCTTCCCAATGGCTTTCTAAAAAGTTAACTGCTTTTGAAACTTCAGCTGCTTTAGCTTCCTCTAATTTTTCTTGCAAAACACTGCGAAACTCTTTGTCCATTTCCTTGGCCAAATCAGCTTCAACGCTTCCTGCGCTTAACAATTTTTGGTTGTATATTTCTCTAGGGTTTAGATGCGATGCAATGGCTTTGTATAGCAATGGTTGCGTAAAGCGAGGCTCATCACCTTCGTTGTGTCCATACTTCCTGTATCCTAATAAATCAATAAACACATCGCTATTGAACTCTTGACGATATTCCATTGCTAATTTCACTGTATAAACTACCGCCTCTACATCATCAGCGTTCACATGGAAAACGGGACATAATGTGGTTTTAGCGACATCCGTGCAATAAGTGGAAGTACGAGCATCCGTATAATTGGTAGTAAATCCAATTTGGTTATTGGTAACAATATGAATGCAACCACCAACAGAATAGGCCTTCAAACCCGCCATTTGCAATACTTCATATACAACACCTTGGCCTGCCACTGAAGCATCTCCATGAATGAGTATAGGCGCTACTTTATCAATGTCACTGTTGTATTTCTTGTCTAATTTGGCACGTGTTAATCCCTTCACCACAGGATTTACTGTTTCTAAGTGAGAAGGATTTGGAACCAAATTCAATTTGATTTTCTTTCCATTTCGGGTTTCTAGCTCGCTGCTAAAACCTAAATGGTATTTTACATCCCCTTCAAAAATACCTTCTTCTTCAGCACCTTTACCTTCAAACTCTTTAAAAATTGCCTCATATGATTTGCCCATGATATTGGCAAGCACATTCAACCTTCCACGGTGAGCCATACCCAAAACAAATTCCTCAACTCCTAACTCGGCACCAAACTGAATAACAGAATCTAAAGCAGGAATAAGGGTTTCAAGCCCTTCTAAAGAAAATCTTTTTTGCCCTACAAATTTGGTATGGATAAAATTTTCGAAAACGGTGGCTTGGTTCAGTTTTGAAAGAATATGTCGTTTATCGTCTATATCAAGATTTGGTATGTTTTTGCCACCCTCCATTTTCTTTTGTAACCATTCTAACTTGTTGGGCTGACGGATGTATGCGTATTCGGCACCAATACTTTCGCAATACGTTTTTTCTAAATGGGCAATAATATCATTCAATTTGGCCACTCCCAAGCCTATTTCCACACCCGCATTAAAAGTTTTATCCAAATCGCTTTTGGTCAAACCAAAGTTTTCAATATCCAGACTTGGGGCATATTTTCTTCGCTCACGCACAGGATTGGTTCTTGTAAACAAATGCCCACGAGTACGATAGCCTTTTATTAAATTCAACACATTTATCTCTTTCAGTATATCTTCTGAAAGCACAACAGATTTGGAAGAACTATTGAATTTTTGTTCACCCATTTCGAAACCTTCAAAAAACTTCTTCCAACCAAAGTCAACAGATTCTGCATCCGCTTTATATTGTTGATATAGATTATCGATTGCCGCCACATCGGCATTGGAAATGTACGAGAATTTATCCATAATTTTTTTAATAGAGCTGCGAATATAGCAGTTTTTTGCAGCATGAAATAATGAAAATGGAGGGTGTGAATTGCTAAACTAATTTAGATAGTTTATTCGTGCAAATTAAACTGAGATTATTTATAAATATCTTTTCGATGGTCAACATCAACTACATATACAAATAACTCTTTATCAATAATTTCATACACAATTCGATAAACACCCACCCTAATTCGGTAAACACTTTTGCTTCCTACTAATTTCTTGCTGTTTATAGGTCGTGGATTGTGTTGAAGGTCTAAAATGGCTGTTTTTATTTTCGATAAATAAACAGTAGACACTTTCTTAATCTGTTTTTGAGCAGACTCTTTAATAATAACCTGATAAAGCTTCATAGCTCTATTTTTTCTTCTTGGTTTTTAGATTTGCAAAAAAAACATTAGCCTCTACTCCATTTTCCGATCTTCTTTCAAAGACTTTTTTCAAATCGGCAATATCTTCTTTCAAACCGAGGTACTCGCTTTCCTCGATTAAAAAATATTTCTTTTTATCCAATACTATAGATTGAGCTTTCATAAGTTCTTTTTTCAAAAATAGTGGTTTTTATAATTTAAACCATACAATAATTCAGTTACAAAATTTATATTTCCATTAAACAGTCAACAAGCTACAGCCTCTTAAATCACTATAGTCTAAACGGCCCAAGATTTCAAAACCACCATCCTCGGAAAGCCTTCCCAAATCAGAGGTTTGGATAAAAGAACATGAATAGATATTTGCCAAATCAATCACATTTATGACCCCTGTTTTGCCTACAGAAATTTTTTCAAATGGGTCGTTCATATCCGTAATACATACCTTCATCCAAGCAGGACAATAAAATATCCCATCGCTTGGGGCATAAGCCTGACTTAACAATTCTGTCATACCATATTCTGAATGAATTTGATGAACGCCCAATCTTGCTTTTAGGTAAGTATGAATTTCATGTCTAGTTAACTCTTCTCTCCTACCCTTCATTCCACCTGTTTCTATGATGATGGCATCTTCAAGGTTTAGTTCGTATTGATCAGCAAAATCAAGCAAGCCAAAAGTGGCACCAAATAAAATAATTTTCTTATTGGCCTGCTTAGCACTGATTAATTTTTTGTATAATTCCTGATGGTTATGAAGGTAAAATCCGCTTTCATTATCATTACTTAAGCCTATCAAATATTCAAGCATATAGACAAGCGAAGAGCCCTGTCTTTCAAGGTATGAAGGCAATAAAGCAAAGATGCTATATTCAGAAATATTGCCATAAAAATGTTCAAAGGCTTGTATAAAACTCTGTCTATAAACCTCTACCTCTTTTACATGATGAAAGCTTTGACCTCTGCCCGTTGTGCTACTGCTACTAAAAACTATATCTGCATCAAATGCAGCGCTTTTAATTTCATGGTTTTTAAAAAAAGCTATGGGCAAAAAGGGAATTTTATCTATGCTATCTACCCTATTCATGTCATGAACATGTAAGAGTTTGCAATATTTTTGATAAGTGGGGTTAAATTGGTATTGAAATTGAAAAACACGTAAAGCTAATTCATCAAAATTGTTTAGTTTTGACTTTAATATGGATGATATGAATTCGGCTGTATCTAACATGAAAATAATGCAAAAAAATCTTTTTATTTTAAGCCTAGCTTTTGTCTTTTGTCTTTCTTCATGCAAAGAAAGTGAAATATATCCATCTACACCTTCTATTGATTATAAATCTTTGACTTTTTATAGCGACACCTCAGGAAGCATATCAACGGTTAAGCTTAGCTTTACTTTTAAAGATGGTGATGGTGATTTAGGTTTGGAGGACAAAGATACTTTAGCACCTTACAACAACTTTACAGATGCTAACCGAACCATCTTAAACAAATACTATTACAATTGCTATGTATACCCATTAAAGAGCATCAATGGAGTGTTTACCAATATCAATAAAGCATTTTCTAGTGATACACTGTTTGATGCCTTCAGGGTTCAGAATTTAACACCAGATGGAAAGCATAAAGCAATCAGGGGAGATATTGAAGTGGAAGTTGATCCAAATTTGCTTTCGTCAGGTTATATAACAAATAACGATACCCTGAAGTATCGTATCTTTATTTATGACAGGGCTTTGCACCAAAGTAATGTGGTTGAAAGCCCTGCCTTTATTTGGCCTAATTAATTAACTAAAAATCATCATCATCATCGTCATCATCAAAATCTTTGAATGATTTATCATAAGGGATTTTATCATCATCCATGTCATCAATATCTAATGAATCATCGTCATCTTCATCTTCAAAATCATCAATAGGTTCTTCATCGTCATCATCATCTAAATCATCCTCAGATTTCTTCTTAGATGTATTTTTTACAACCGAAGGCTTGCCTGCTTTAGGGGTAGAAATTTTAGAAGTATTTTTTCTTATTGTCATTGTAATGAATATTTTTCGCTGTTACAAAATTAAAGATTTCTGTTTCAACAATAGCAAATGTTTAGCTTGTTTTTTATACTTAAATATTTTTTTTTTCTTGATGAAAGAATCTTAGCAATTTACATTTAAATAAAATCTCATTTTCTATGCCATTTCCTTCACAATATCTACAAAAGATCGGCTTTGCAAAGCAGCACCGCCCACCAACGCACCATCAATATCTGGAGCAGAGAAAAGTTCTTTTGCATTATCTGCTTTCACACTTCCACCATATTGTATGGTAATATTGTCTGAAACTTCAGCACCAAACTTATCTTTCAATAAAGTTCTAATAAAAGCATGCACTTCTTGAGCTTGAGCTGTTGAAGCTGTTTTACCGGTGCCAATAGCCCAAACAGGCTCATAAGCCACAACCACTTTGCTCATTTGCTCAGATGTTAAATGAAATAAGGCTTCACTTATTTGTGACTTTAACACATCAAAATGCTTATTCGACTCACGCTCTTCAAGGGTTTCACCACAGCAATAGATTGGAATTAAGCCTTCAGCTAAAACAGCATCGACTTTTTTTGCCAACCAATCATTGTGTTCGCCAAAATATTGTCTGCGCTCACTATGACCAATGATTACATAAGCAGCACCACAACTTTTAAGCATAGCAGCACTCACCTCACCTGTATATGCACCACTCACATGGTTGCTACAGTTTTGTGCGCCAACACTTAGGTTTCTATCGCTTACAACCATGCGGCTAATCGCATTGATGTGAACGAAAGGGGGAATAATAATTACCTCTGCATTTCCATGGTATTCATCTTTAAGCATATTGCTTATTTCTGAAACCAAGCCCATACCTTCATCAAAGGTTTTGTTCATTTTCCAGTTTCCTGCAATGATTTTCTTTCTCATAGTATATGTTGTTTTATAGTGTCTTTATTTTATGCATGGGCAGGCTTTTCCCAAAACCTAAACTTTTTGGTTTGTTCAAACACGTGCAATATAATTTCTTTATCTGTTTCTGTAAATTCTACATTTCGTCTTTTACACATGGCATCAGCTACTTGAAACATCTTCTTTAACTGAAAGGTCTCAAAACCACTTGCCCCACCCCAACTGAAATCAGGCACAAAATTGCGTGGAAAGCCAGAACCAAAAATATTAGAACCCACACCTACCACCGTTCCTGTATTAAACATGGTGTTGATTCCACTCTTTGCATGATCTGCCATCATCAATCCGCAAAAAGTCAAACCTGTTTTATCAAATCTTTCAGATGTATAGTTCCAAAGTTTTACTTCCTCATAAGTGTTTTTAAGGTTGCTATTATTGGTATCTGCACCCAAATTACACCATTCGCCAATCACGGCATTACCCACAAAACCATCGTGGCCTTTGTTGCTAAATGCAAAAAATACGGAGTTGTTTACCTCACCACCCACTTTGCAATAAGGACCAACAGTGGTAGCACCATATATTTTAGCATCCATTTTCAAACCCGCGTGTTCGCACAAGGCAAAAGGACCTCTAATCTTAGAGCCTTCCATCACTTCAGCATCTTTACCAATGTAAATACTACCTGTTGATGCATTCAAAATGGAAAACAATACAGTAGCACCTTCTTCAATAAAAATTCTTTCAGGGTTTAATACTTGGTTGCCTGCCGGAATAGGAGCTGATTTTCTTCCTTTGGTTAATAATTCAAAATCATCTTCTATGGCTTGTGCGTTGTTACTAAAAATATCATAGCTATGTTTGATATGAATGTGTTTATCGGATGCAGACTCCTTGGCTTGAAATGAGGCACTTTGAAAATTACTTAATTCAGTATCTTTAACCTGAGCTGCCAACAATTCACCATTTCTATATAATGCCTCTCCTACTTTCAGATTATTAATTTCTTCAGCCAAAATAGCATTTGGGCATATACATCCATTGATTAGTATATTAATTTCAGATGTAATCAGCGGGTATTTTTTTTGTAGGTAATCTTCAGTTTTGAAGCTAGGCTTTGCACCTAAATATTTCTCCCACTTTTCAGTGATGGTCAAAATTCCTATTCGAATTTCAGACACAGGACGGGTAAAAGTAAAGGGTAATAAATTTTTTCTTTCCTTCTCGGGGTCGAACAAAATATAATTCATACGTATGGGTTGATGCCAAATATTAATCTTAGCTCAGCCTCAAAAATAAAAAAGCCCCCCAATGTTGGGAGGCTTTTTTTCAATTTCTGCGAAAAATTATTTTTTTCCGTAACGTTTTTGGAATTTATCAATACGTCCTGCTGTGTCAATTAACATGTTTTGACCAGTAAAGAATGGATGTGATTTGTGTGAAATCTCCAATTTAAATACTGGATATTCATTACCATCTTCCCACTGTACTGTTTCTTTAGTCTCTACTGCTGAGCGAGTTAAAAACGCGTAGTTGTTAGACATATCCTTGAATACTACCATTCTATAATTTTCCGGGTGAATACCTGCTTTCATATCTTTACTAAAATTTTGGGATGCGAAAATATTGCTTTTTATCCCAAATCCAAACCCTTTTCAAAAAAAATCTTATTTTTTATTAAAAATAATTTCTGTTTAAGTATCACAGATAAAAGAGTTTAAATTTCTGAAAAGCCAAAAATAAATATAATTTGCCCTCGCTAATTAAGGAATACAAATGAAAACCCAGGTTTTAGACAGCAAGCAAATAAGCAAAATGATTAAGCGTATGGCTTACCAAATCTACGAAAGCAATTTTAGCGAAAAAGAATTGATTTTAATAGGCATTGCTGGTCAGGGTTACGAATTGGCCAAACTTATTCAAACCGAATTGGAAGAGATTTGTAATATAAGGCTTCAGTTAACGCAACTTGAATTGAATAAGTCGAAACCTGAAGAGAGCCAAATCACACTAAAACCCGACAATATTAAGTTTGCCAATAAAAGCATCATAGTGGTGGATGATGTATTAAATACAGGAAAGACCCTTATTTACTCATGTTTACCTTTCTTAAAATGGCAGGTAAAAAAACTACAAGTGGCCGTTTTGGTAGATAGAAACCACAAGAACTTTCCTATTTCAGCAGATTTCATTGGTATCTCGCTCAGCACTACTTTGCAAGAACATATCCATGTGGTAATGGAAAAGAAAAAAATAAATGTGTATTTGGAATAATTCTTTGGTGTTTTTGACAATAATATTAAGTTCTATTTAAAAAAGAAGCATTAGGCAATAAAATAACGACACCACACTTATCAGGACTAAATTCTCTTTTATTTTTACATACAATTTTTTGAAATTATTCAGACTAAAAGGGATTCACTTTACCGGCCCATAGCCGGTACTTTTACCTTTCAATTTAACCTGAGGCATGGTCATCGTATATTTCTTCAAATGACAAGCAGCCAATGAAACCAATACTATCAAATATAAAAAAATGTAAAAGGGCTTATGTTTTCGCTTACATTGCATAAAGCAATTTAAGGGAAATTATTTATTAGATGGAAGATTATACTGTAATGCCAACTGCAAAGCATTGTAATTTGTATTACTTTGGTATTTTGATGACACATTACCCATGCCTAGGCCATAATTCCAAGCTAGGTTTATCCTTGCTTTTTTATTTATGGGAATACCTATGCCTACATAAGTTAAAATACCCTTATCCCAGAAGTTAAAATCCTTGCTTACATTATGGTTAACACCTAATACCTGAGGGTTTGTCCATGCATCTGCAAGCAAAGCAATATAGCCGCCAAAGCCAAGCATACCAATTAATTTGGATGGTTTATCTTTCTCTTTACTTTTTAACAAAGCTGTTTCAAAGCGAAGCAATATTGGAATTTGAAAATAATTTAAATACAAGTTTTGCTGATAGCCTCCTACTTTATCTCCAACACTGTTATAATACACCACATCCCCTGTGCCACCTTTTTGCAAATAATCTATACCCGTAATTAAACTTACTTCCTTACGGTATTGGTAAATATAATTAATAGATACACCCCCAGTAAACAAGCTTGAATGATAGATGG